>DASXRB010000103.1:0-8390 GCA_036506875.1 Kribbellaceae bacterium
TCCGTCGCGTAGCAGACGCGGGGTCGCACCGCGGCTCAGGGTGAGCACCCAGCCGTGACGGGTGGCGAACCCTGATCCGAGAACCGAAGCCACGACTTCATCCGGCCGAGCGGAGACCGGTACGGCCGAGCAAGCCCGACGGTCCATCGCCCAGCCTGGGCACCGGAACGTCGCGGTCGACCACATCAGTGACGCCAAGCAGGCACGTCGGGACCACAGACACAACAGGCCCGAAGAGCCGCCGCCGGCTCACAACGGACGGACGGCGATCGGCCCGGTGCCATCTCCCTCCCATTGCGGATGCCGGCAAGGACGGACGCCGATCACGGTCAGCCACACGGTCTCGAGGGACCGACGAACGGCGACACGCCTGGTCACAAGGGCCCGATGATTGTCAGGTGGGGGCGGTGCGGGCGGTGCCGGAGGTGAGGAGGTACTGGCCGACGGTGTAGGTGGCCATGACGAGTGCGTCGCGCAGCGGGAAGTCCTTGCCGGCCAGGCGGGCGGCGATCAGGCTGTCCGAGGCGGCGAAGACGGCGCCGCCGAGGCCTGTGCGGGCGCCGTGCCAGCGGGACGTCACGGCCGTTGCCGCTAGCAACGACGCGTATGCCGCCACCGGTACGCGCAGCCGCGGGTCCTCCGGGACCAGGGTGGCGATGACGGTGAGGAAGGCCAGCCCGTACGCCGCGACCTCGCGCCACGAGCGGTCGGTCGAGCGGCTCAGGAACAGCGCGACGTAGCACGCATGCGCGACCGCGAACGACGCCATCCCCGGCACCAGCCACTCGTCGCGCAGCAGGAACGCGTCACCGGCGGCGGAGGCCAGCAGCGCCGCCGCCAGCAGTGGCGGGCACTGCTCGCTGCGGGCCCAGGACAGCAGCAGCGGCATCAGCACGACCTTGCTGGCCGGCTTCAGCAGCTTCGCGTCGGCCGCGACCGCGACCACGTTCACCGCCGCACATCCCCAGTACGCCGCCAGGGCGTATCTCCCGATCCCTGGCAGTCGCGAGCAGGTGCTCGGCGGAGTGCAGCGCAAGGCGGAGGACAAGGCTCGTAGCGGTGTTCTACGTGCCTTGTCCTCCGCCGCCGCGCTGTGCCCGCCGAGTGCCGCGCAGCACGCCAGGGCTTGGGAGATACGCCCTGACCGCCGCCGCTCACTCACCATCCGCCCGAGTTTCATGAGCGCCGAGCCTAGCGCCTGCCGGGACACTCAGCCCTGCCGCGCGATCCCGCCCACGACGACCGGAATCGCGCGAACCGCTGCCCGAGATGGCCGGATACCGGACGCGAGCGCCTCTCGCGTCCTACAGTTCGAACGTGAGCCTGCCCGCCGTGCCGCTGATCCGGACCGTCCTCGGTGACATCCGGCCGGACGAGCTCGGCTTCTGCGACGCGCACGACCACCTCTTCCTGCGCAGCCCGCAGCTGCCCGGCGAGGAGCTCGACGACCTCGACGCCGCGCGGGCTGACCTGCGGCACTTCCGCCGGCTCGGCGGACGGGCGATCGTGCAGTGGACGCCGTACGGGCTCGGCCGGCAGCTGCGCCACCTGACCGACCTGGGCCGGTACGCCGGCGTGGGCATCGTGGCCGCGACCGGCCTGCACCAGGCCCGGCACTACGATCCCGACGTCCTCGCCCGCGTCATGCCGCGGCTGACCAGGCTGTTCGTCGAGGAGCTCACCGGCGCGGCCTCCGACGGCGACGGCCCGCCGGAGCCCGGTCCGTACGGCGACCCGGTGCGGGCCGGCCTGATCAAGGTCGCCGGGGCGTACCACGGGCTGGACCAGCACGCGCGGGCCGTGATGATCGCCGCCGCCGAGGCGCACCACGAGACCGGCGCGCCGATCGGGGTGCACCTGGAGGGCGGTACGGCGGGCATGGACGCGGTCGAGCTGCTCTGCGGCGCCCGCCGGGTGCCGCCGGCCAGCGTGATCCTCGCGCACGTCGGCCGCTGGCCGGACCCGCGCGACCACGCCGAGCTCGCCGCGGCCGGGGTCTTCCTCGAGTTCGACGGCCCGACTCCCGCCGGTCACGCCACCGACTGGCGGCTGCTGGACTGCCTGTCGGCGCTGGCCGAGGTCGGCCACGCCGACCAGCTGCTGCTCGGCGGCGACCGGACCACGGCGACAGTGAACGGCGGCGACAGCGGCGGCCACGGCATGCTCTACCTGCTGCGCCACCTGGTGCCGCGGATCGAGCGCGACCTCGGGTACGACACCGTCGTACGGATCTTCGAGCGCAACCCGGCCCGCGCGTTCAGCTGGCGCGCGGCGTCGGCCGGAACCGCACCGGCAGGTGCTTGATCCCGGCGATGAAGTTCGACCGCATCCGCACCACCGGCCCTGCCTGCTCCAGCTCGGGCATCCGGTTCAGCACCTCGGTCAGCAGGTGCGACATCTGCAGCCGCGCGAACCCCGCGCCCAGGCATACGTGCGGCCCGAACCCGAACGACACGTGGTCGTTCGGCGTCCGGCCGATGTCGAAGACGTCCGGCGATGCGAACACCGAAGGATCACGGTTCGCCGCCGGGTAGAACACCACCACCTTGTCCCCCGCCCGGATCTCCGCACCGCGCAGCGTGACGTCGGCGACCGCCGTACGCCGGAAGTGGATCACCGGCGGGCAGAACCGCAGGATCTCCTCCACCGCCGACGGCATCGAGGACGGGTCCGCGACCAGCCGCCGGCGCTGGTCCGGGTTCTCCATCAGCGCCAGCACCCCGGCCGGGATCGCGCTGCGCGTCGTGTCGTTCCCGGCCACCGAGAGCAGGAAGAAGAACAGCTCGAACTCCTCGTCGGTCAGCCGTCGCCCGTCCACCTCGGCGTGCACCAGCGTGCTGATCAGGTCGTCGGCCGGATGTTCCTTCTTGTACGACGCCAGCTCGTGCGCGTAGTCGAACATGTCCTGCAGCGCCGCCCGGCTGCGCGGGTTCACCTTCGGCCTGCCCGCGTCCCCGGGCGACGCGAACTCGTCGTCCTGGTACCCGATGATCCGGTTCGCCCACCTGAACATCAGATGCCGGTCCGACTCGGGAACGCCCATGATCTCGGCCAGCGTGATCAGCGGCAGCTCGTCGGCCACGTCCGCGGCGAAGTCGCACTCGCCGCGCTCGCACACCTCGTCCACCAGCGCTACCGCCCGGCGCCGGATCATCTCCGAGAACCGTCCGACCCGCGCCGGCGTGAACGCCCCGGAGACGGTACGGCGCAGCCGGTTGTGCATCGGCGGATCCATGTTCAGCATCATCTGCCGGGTGAAGTCGAGGTCCTCCGGTGCCGGGTCGCGCAGCTGGGTACAGCCGGCCCAGGCCGAGAACACCTCCGGAGTACGGCTCACGTGCCGCACGTCGTCGTACCGGGTGACCGCCCAGAACCCCGGTCCGGCCGGCCAGCCGAGCACGGCGGGCTCGGCCTGCCACGACACCGGCGCCGACTCACGCAGCCGCGCGTAGGCGTCGTACGGGATCCCCCGCTCGTAGACCCGCGGGTCGAAGATGTCGTCGGGCGCCGTCGCGGCACCGGAAGAAGCGGACACGCACACCAGTCTCGCCGGGCCGACCGGCCGTCGCACACTTCACGGTGTGGTCGGTGTCCGTTCACCCGCGCATGGTTCGGTGACCCGCCGTGAGGACCGATCGGCGGTACGGCGGCCCGAAAGCGCCGCGGGATCGCTACCGTGATCCCGTGGCCGCCACCGACGAGCGGAAGGCCGACCGCGAGCGCCTGGAAGACGCGCTCGTGACCGGCCCGTTCAGCCTTGCCCTGAAGCTGGCGATCAGGGCCAGCGGGCTGAGCCTGGACCGGCTGCAGCACAAGCTCGGCGAGCGCGGTACGCCGGTGAGCAAGACGGCGCTCAGCTACTGGCAGCACGGGCGCACGCGCCCGGAGCGGCCGGAGTCGATGCGCGCGCTGGCGGCCGTCGAGGAGGTGCTCGGTCTCGAGGCCGGCTCGCTGTCGGCGTTGCTCGGGCCACCGCGGCCGCGCGGCCGCTGGCTCGTGCAACGGCCGGAGACGCTGCGTGCGGACCAGGCGTGGGCACGGCCGGACGGGCTGGCCCGCGCGCTGCGGGCGATGGACAGCTCGGTCGACGCGCTGCACCGGCTCACCAAGATCAGCCACCACGTCACCAGCGTGGTGGACGCGAACCGGTTCATCCGCGAGACCACGAACCGCACCGTGCTGCGCGCCGCGGTCGACGGCGTGGACCGGCACGTGACCGCGTTCCGGACCGACGCCGGGATCGAGGGCGGGCTGGCGGTCACCGACCTGTTCGGCTGCCGGCTCGGCCGCCAGCGCTACGACATGTCGACCGGGTTCTGCACGTTCGAGCTGCTGCTGGAGCGGCCGCTGCGGCTGGGCGAGCTGGCCGTGGTGCAGTACGTCCAGCGGCCGGTGGCCACCGAGCCCGACACGTACCACTCACACCGGCTCGGCCCGGGCCTGCGGGACTACTCGCTGATGGTCCGGTTCGACCCGGCGGCACTGCCGGTGCGGCTCTACACCTCGGTCCGCCCGACGGTGAGCGACGTGCCGGCCGAGTCGGACGTCTGGCTGGGCGCCGGCCACACCGCCCACGTGGTCCTCACCGACCCGGAGCCGGGGATCTACCGCCTCAGCTGGGACTGGGACTGACCGGCTCCGGCCGGACGGGCTTCGCCTCCGAGCGTTTCGCGACCGCGGCGGCGGCCAGGGCGGTGGTGAGCGGTACGGCGGCGATGATGCCGAGGCTGCCGACCAGCCCCCTGACGACCTCGATCGCGACCCGCTCCAGCGACACCGCGTAGCTCTCGGACATCCCCTGGATCGCGAACTGCATCAGCAGTGGCAGCGACGCGCCCGCGTAGGCGAGCACGAGGGTGTTCACCACCGACGCGACATGCGCCCGCCCGATCCGCAGCCCAGCGGCGAGCAACTCACCCCGGCCCGCCGCCGGGTTCGCCGCGGACAGCTCCCAGACCGCGGCCGTCTGGGTGACGGTGACGTCGTCCAGCACCCCGAGCGCGCCGATCACCAGCCCCGCGACCAGCAGGCCGCGCAGGTCGAGACCGGGCGTGTACGACGCCACCTCGGCCGCGCCCTCCGGGCTGAGCCCGCTGATCCGGCACAGCCGGACGAACACGATGCCGAGCACGGCCGTCAGCGCCAGCGCGCCGACCGTGCCGACCGCCGCGACCGACGTGCGCGCGTTGATCCCATGCGTCAGACAGAGCGTGACCAGCATGATCACCGTCGAGCCGACCACGCTGACCAGCATCGGGTCGGAGCCGTGCAGGATCGCCGGCAGCACGAACACCACCAGCACCACGCCGGTCAGGCCGAGCGCGACCAACGCGGCCACCCCGCGCCAGCGCGACAGTGCGATCACCGCGCACGCGAACAGCCCGGCCAGCAGCAGCAGCGGGCGGTCGCGGTCCTGGTCGACGTACAGGTACCGGTCGGCGGGCTCCGCCTCCGGCACGTAGTTCATCAGGATCCGGTTGCCGACCTGCACCCGCGGCACCAGCGGGTGCTTGACCACCCGGGCGGTGACGACCGAGCCAGTGCCGCCGGGGCCGTCCCCGTCGTACAGCGTCACCGTGGCGCGGTCGCACTCGTCCGGCCGGTCCGGGCACGGCTGGATCGCGGTCACCAGGCCGCGCGCCTTCGCGTTCTGCAGCGCCGCCACCTTGACGTCGCCGCTCGGCCACATCACCACGACCGCGATCGCGGCCGCCGCGACCAGCGGGATCAGCACCGCGAGCACGATCAGCCGGACCCGGCGCGCGACCACCGCGTCGGCGTCGACCTCGGTGAGCGCGTCCTCGTCGTGACTGTGCACATGCGGACGGGGAGAGTGGCCGTGGCTCACAGCGGCACCGGCGATGTGCCCGTCAGCACGCGGGTGGGAGCCCCGGAGCCGTCCGCTGGCACGGCGAACACCGCCGGCTTGCCGCCGTCGTTCTTGCTATAGGCAACGGTACGGTCGTCCAGCCAGGTCGCCTGGTCGTCGATGTGCGCGGTCTCGGCCAGTGCCGTGTCCGTGCCGGTGGCGAGGTCCAGCACGTGCAGCCGCCACCGCTTCCCGGTGCGGTACTTGTACGCGATCCGGGCCTGGTCCGGCGACACCGACGGGCACTCCACGTTCTGCCGCACCGCCGTCAGCCGCCGGTTCGTCAGGTCGCCCTTCAGCAGCCAGGTGTGCCCCTGCGACGCCATCGTGGCGTAGAACGTCACGTCGTCGGCCAGGAACGTGATCCCCCAGAAGTTGCGGTCCTGCGCGGTCCACGGCTTGCCGTCGACGTACGTCGTGAAGTCCTCCAGCGAGCCGTAGTGCGCGCCGGTGGTGAGGTCGTAGATCCCCGCCGTGGTGGCGAAGTTGCCCTGCACCAGATAGCTGTCGCCGGTGCGGAACACCGTCCACGCCACCAGCCGGCCGTCGGACGACACCCGGACCCGGCTCGGGTCGCCCCACAGCGGCAGCGTCTTGCGCGGCGTGCCGAGGTCGCCGCCGGCGTACAGGTCGATCTCGGCCGACATCGGCACCTTTCCCGCGCGCAGGCAGGCCAGCGTCCCGGCGGCCGCGTAGACCCGGGCGCACGCCGGGCCGGTGCCGACCGGGTGCGCGGTGTCGTCGCGGGTGACCTGCCGGACCCGCCCGCCGGCCGGGTCGACGTACAGCAGCGTTCCGGCACGGCTCAGGTCGAGGCCGCCGCCGGTGCCGCCGTCCGCGTTCGACGCGGCCCGCCAGCCGACGTACCCGATGCCGCAGGCAACCACCAGCGCGATCAGCACGCCGCCGGCGATCGCCCGGGTCCGGTTCACGCCGGCCATCCTGTCAGTGCCCTGCGGTGTGCCGCTCATGCGCGCGCCGCCGGGCGGTAGATCCGGGTGCCGGCCAGCACGGCGATCGCGAGCAGCACGGCGAACCCGGTGAACGCGGGACGCGCCCCGCCTGACGCCGTCCACGCGCCGAACGCGACCGCACCCAGCGCCCTGGCCAGAGCCTGAGCGGTCTGTACGACGGCCAGCCCGGTGGCGCGCAGCGCCTCCGGCACCAGCGGGCCGGCACACGCCATCAGCACTCCGTCGCTGGCGGCGTAGAACAGGCCGTGCAGCAGCAGGATCGCGCCGGCCACCACCCAGCCGGTCCAGTGCGACGCGACCAGCAGGTACGCGGCGATCAGCAGCAGGTGGCCGCCGAGGAACAGCCGCCAGCGGCCGAGCCGGTCCGCCACCCGGCCGAGCGGGATCGCGGCCAGCATGAACGTCGCGGCGGTGCCGAGCGGCAGCAGCGGGAGCACGGTGCGCGGCAGCGCGGCCTGCCGCTGCAGGGCGACGTACAGGAACATGTCCCCGACCGTCAGCAACCCGAGCAGGGCGGCGGCGAGGACGAGGCGTCGTACCCCTGGTTGCAGCGCGACGCCGAGGCCGGCCCGCAGGTTGACCGCGGCGCGACCGGCGGCGGCGCGGGCGGGCTGTCGGACGAAGAAGACCAGCACCAGCACGCCGGTCACGGCCAGGCAGAAGCTGGTGGTGAAGACGGTGTCGTACGCACCCGGCAGCGCGGCCAGCAGGCCGAACGCGATCAGCGGGCCGAGCAGTGCGCCGGCGGTGTCCAGCGCGCGGTGCACGCCGAAGGCCCGGCCGAGGCCCTCGGCCGGGGTGGCCAGGGTGATGAGCGCGTCGCGCGGCGCGGTGCGGATGCCCTTGCCGGCCCGGTCGACCGCGACCACGCCGCTCAGGCCGGCCAGCGAGCCGCCGGCCAGCGGGAAGCCCAGCTTGGTCAGCGCGGACAGCGCGTAGCCCGTCGTCGCCACCGCCTTCGGCCGGTCCAGCCGGTCCGCGGCGTAGCCGCCGCCGAGCCGCAGCAGCGCCGACGCGCCGGTGTAGAGGCCGTCGACCGCGCCGAGCTGGAGGTAGCCGAGGCTGAGGCCGTACATCAGGTACATCGGCAGGATCGCCGTCACCATCTCGGCCGAGGCGTCGGTCACGAAGCTGACGACGCCGAGCGCGACGACGGTGCCGGGGACGCGGAACCGTCGTACCGGCTCGGCTGTCGCGGCGGTCGCGGTCGCCGCGGCGGGAACGGCGGGATCCGCCGGCCGGGTGGCGTCGGCGGATCTCATCGAGGACAGGTACATGTGGCCTCCTCCGGGACCGGCCGGCGCCGGGCGGGGCGCCGGCCGGTGACTGGGGTGGATCAGGAGTAGCTGCCAGTCAGGCTTACTCCGGAGAACGCCGCGTAACCGTAGACCAACACGTAGTAGGTGCCTGCCTGCACGTTGCTGATCGTGCAGGTCTCGTTGTTGCCGTCGAGGTACGGCCGGCAGTCGTACGACGAGGTGGTCGGGGCGGAGCCGAACTTCTCGTACAGGTCCGCGTCACCGCTGCCGCCGCTCATCACGAACTTC
>DASXRB010000104.1:0-11878 GCA_036506875.1 Kribbellaceae bacterium
GAGATCCGGCTGGTCGAGCGGTCCGAGCTGCCGATCGGCAAGGCCGAGGTCCGCAGTGCCACGGTCGGCACGCCTGCCCAGCCGTACCCGGCGCCGGCCGAGCCGCAGCGCCCACCGCTGCAGCCGGTACCGCCGGCGCCCGCGCCACGACCGTCGGGGCCGGTGCAGGTCGCCGTGGAGATCCACGGCCGCGCCCGCCCGGTGAACCCGCCCGGTGTGGTGATCGGCCGCGGCACGGACGCGGACATCCAGGTCACCGACCCGGGGGTGTCCCGCCGGCACGCGGAGATCAGGCTGATGCCCGAGGGGCCTGCCGGTGTTCGCGTTGTCGTGGTAGACCTCGGTTCGACCAACGGCACACTGGTCAACGGCCGTCGTACGTCGGAGGCCGAGTTGACCGACGGCGCCACCATCAAGATCGGTACGACGGAGCTGACCCTGCGCATCACCGCCGCCCCCGCACCGGCCGAGCCGCCGCAGCCGCCCACGCAGCGACAGCAGCCGGAGGGCCCGTTCAACCCGCCGCCCGGGCCGGGCCCGAGCCCCGGTCCCTACGGCCAGCCCGGCTACGGCCAGCCACAGCCGGGCGGCGGCAACCCGTACCGCCGCGGCCCCGCGCCGGACGACGGCGACGCACCGCAGAGCTGGCGGTGACTGCGCAACCGTGTCCGACATGTCAGAACTGACGCTGACGCTGATCAAGCTCGGCTTCCTCGCGCTGCTGTGGATGTTCGTGCTGTCCGTGCTGTCGGTGATCCGCTCGGACCTGTTCGGCGCGAAGGTCACCGGACGCGCGGCCCAGGCGGCCGCCGCCCCGGCGCCGCCGCCGAAACCGGCGAAGAAGAAGCGCGGCCAGCCCGGCGTCCTGACCATCGCCGACGGCCCGCAGGCCGGGGTGTCGGCACCGCTGAACGGCGACCCGGTGATCATCGGGCGCGGCTCGGACTGCCAGATCAAGCTGGACGACGACTACTCGTCGACCCGGCACGCCCGGCTGTTCCTGTCCGACGGGCAGTGGTGGGTCGAGGACCTCGGCTCCACGAACGGCACCTATCTCAACGGCCAGCGGCTGACCCGCCCGGTGGCGGCCGAGATCGGCGGATCCATCAGGATCGGCCGTACGACGCTGAACCTGGGTAAGTAGGGCAGAAACTAGATGACCCTGTCGCTCGACTACGCCGCGCTGACCGACGTCGGCCGGGTCCGCCGCAACAACGAGGACTCCGCCTATGCCGGCCCGTACCTGCTGCTGCTCGCCGACGGCATGGGCGGCGCGGCGGCCGGTGAGGTGGCCAGCGCGACCGCCGTCGAGGTGCTCCGCAAGCTGGACAAGCCGCCGGCCGGCGACCTGATCGAGCTGCTCGCGGGCGCGGTGCACCGGGCCAACGAGCGGCTCTCGGAGCTGGTCGAGCAGGACCCGGAGATCGAGGGCACCGGTTCGACCGTGACCGCGATCCTGTCCGACGGCGAGCGGTTCGCGCTCGCGCACCTGGGCGACTCGCGTGCCTACCGGATGCGCGACGGCGTGCTCACCCAGCTCAGCCACGACCACACGTTCGTGCAGTCGCTGGTCGACGAGGGCCGGATCAGCCTCGCCGAGGCGCAGAACCACCCGCATCGCAACCTGATCCTGCGGGTGCTGGACGGCCGGCCGGACTCGGACCCGGACCTGCAGTTCATCGACGTGCGGGCCGGCGACCGGCTGCTCCTGGTCAGCGACGGCATCCCGGACTACGTCCACGACGACGTGATCGCGCGGACGATGTCCGGCGGCACCCCGGACTCGGTCGCGGTCGACCTGATCACGATCGCGCTGGAGTCCGGCTCCAACGACAACGTCACCTGCGTGGTCGCCGACGTGGTCGAGTCCGGCCCGGCGGGTGAACCGCAACTGGTGGGCGCCGCGGCCGAGCTGGGCCAGGGCGGCACCGGGCCGCAGCACACGGTCGAGGTACGACGGGCGGCCGGCGGTGCCGGTCGCGGTGGTGGCGGCGGCTACGCCGCGCACGACGAGCTCGAGGAGCTGCGGTACGCGCCGCAGCCGCCGAAGCGGTTCCGCTGGGCGCGCCGGGTCGTGCTGCTCGCGGTGGTGCTCGCGATCATCGGGTTGTCCGGCCGCGCGGCGTACGCCTGGACGCAGCGGCAGTACTACGTCGGCACCGACGGCGACAACGTGGCGATCTACAAGGGCATCGACCAGGTGATCCCGGGCATCAAGCTGTCGGACGTCTACGAGGTGCAGACGCTGCAGGTCGACCAGCTGCCGAGATTCCGCCGCGAGCAGGTCGAGGCGACGATCAACGCGACGAACCTGCAGGACGCCCGGGCGATCGTCGCCGAGCTGCGCCGGCTCGCCGACGAGTGCGCCAAGCAGGCGACTCCGACACCGACGCCCAAGCCCACGCCGAAGCCGAGCACCCCGAAGCCCACCGCCCGGACGACGCCGAAGCCCACGACGACGGCGAAGCCGACCACCCGGACGACCCCGCGGCCCACGACGCCGAAGTCCTCGGTGGGTACGCCGACCGCGGCCTCGTCGACCGCGTCCACGATCCCGACGCCGGAGGCCGGCGAGTGCGGGAGCGAGCGGTGAGCGCGTCGGCGACCTCGATCATCCAGGTCATCCCGCGCAGCCGTCGCGGCGTCGAGCTGATGCTGCTGATCGTCGCGCTCGTCGTCGCTGTCGGCGCGTACGTGAACGTCGGGATCACCATGCAGGGCCGGGTCCCGGCCAGCGCCGGCTACTACGCCGCGGCCCTCGTCGTACTCGCCGTGATCGCGCACGTGACGCTGCGCCTGCGGGCACCGTACGCCGACCCGGTGCTGCTGCCCTGCGTCGTCCTGCTGAACGGCCTCGGGCTGGCGATGATCCACCGGATCGACCTGACCAAGGACGAGGCGACCGCGGCCGAGCAGCTCACCTGGACCGCGATCGGCGTCCTGCTGTTCGTCGCCATGCTGCTGGTGATCCGCGACCACCGGCGGCTGCAGGCGCTGACCTACACCTCCGGACTGGTCGGCCTGGTGCTGCTGATCCTCCCGCTGCTGCCGGTGATCGGCGTGACGCGCAACGGCTCTCGGATCTGGGTCAACGTCGCCGGGATGTCGTTCCAGCCGGGTGAGGTGGCCAAGCTCGCGCTGGTGATCTTCTTCGCCGGCTACCTGGTGGTGAAGCGGGACGTGCTGGCGCTGGCCGGGCACCGGTTCCTCGGGCTGGACCTGCCGCGGGCCCGCGACCTCGGCCCGATCGGGCTGGCCTGGCTGGCGAGCCTCGGCGTGCTGGTCTTCGAGCGCGATCTGGGTTCCTCGCTGCTGCTGTTCAGCCTGTTCCTGGTGCTGCTGTACGTCGCGACCGAGCGGTCCGGGTGGATCGTCGTCGGGATGGCGCTGTTCATCGCCGGCGCGTTCCTGTCGTACGAGCTGTTCGGGCACGTGCGGGTCCGGGTGGACAAGTGGCAGCACCCGTTCAACGACTACGGCGGCCAGCTCGCCGAGACGCTGTTCGGGATGGCGTACGGCGGGATCCTGGGGCGCGGGCTCGGTGAGGGCCGGCCGGACCTGATCGTGTACTCGCGGTCCGACTCGATCATCGGCGCGTTCGCCGAGGAGCTCGGGCTGACCGGGCTGATGGTGATCCTGTTGGTCTTCCTGCTGATCGTGGAACGCGGCCTGCGGATGGCGCTGGCCTGCCGGGACGTCTTCGGCAAGCTGATCGCCGCCGGGCTCGCGATGAGCTTCGCGGTGCAGGTGTTCGTGGTCATCGGCGGCGTCACCGGGCTGATCCCGCTGACCGGCCTGACCACGCCGTTCATGTCGCTGGGTGGTACATCGCTGGTCGCGAACTGGGCGATCATCGGGCTGCTGCTGCGGATCAGCGACCAGGCGCGGCGGCCGCAGCTGCCGGCAGCACCGGTCTCGGAGCACACGATCGCGATGGCGGTGCAGAAGTGAACTCAGCAATCCGCCGGCTGGCGGTCGTCGCGATCTTCCTGATCCTCGCGCTGCTCGCCAACGCGACGTACACCCAGGCCTTCCGGGCCGACGAGCTGAACGGGCGCAACGACAACCGGCGCACCCGCGACGAGCAGTTCTCCGTGGACCGCGGGCCGATCCTCGTCGCCGGCCAGCCGGTCGCGGAGAGCAAGCCGTCGAACGACCGGTACGTCTACCAGCGGACCTATGCGAACGGGCCGCAGTACGCGCACGTGACCGGGTTCTACTCGTACCTGTTCGGCCGGTCCGGGATCGAGCAGACCGAGAACTCGCAGCTGAACGGCTCCGACCCGAGCCTGGTGTTCCGGCGGCTGATCGACATGATCACCGGCCAGCGCCAGCAGGGCGCGAGCGTGACCCTGACGCTCAACCCCCGCGCCCAGAAGGCGGCGTACGACGGGCTGGCGAAGAACAAGTACCACGGTGCGGTGGTCGCGCTGGACCCGAAGACCGGAGCCGTGCTCGCCTCGGTGTCCACCCCGTCGTACGACCCGAACCAGCTCGCCTCGCACGACCTCGGCAAGGTCGGCGACGCCTGGCAGCGGCTGCTGAAGGACGCCGACAAGCCGATGCTGAACCGCGCCGAGCGCGAGACCTACCCGCCGGGCTCGACGTTCAAGCTGGTCACGCTGGCGGCGGCGCTGTCGACCGGGCGCTACAACAAGGACACCCAAGTGGCCTCGCCGGCCCGCATGGACCTGCCGCAGACCACCGCGGACCTCACGAACCACAACGGCAGGAACTGCGGCGGCAGCGACAACGCCACCCTGCTGGTCGCGCTGCGGAACTCCTGCAACACGTCGTTCGGCCGGCTCGGCCTGGACCTCGGCCCGGACGCGCTGCGCGACCAGGCGGAGAAGTTCGGCTTCGGCGAGCGGCAGCTGCCCGAGCTCGGCGGGGTGGCCAGCCAGTTCCCCGACGACCCGAACCAGCCGCAGACCGCGCAGTCGGCGATCGGGCAGTACGACGTCCGGGGCACGCCGCTGCAGATGGCGATGGTCGCGGCCGCGATCGCGAACAGGGGCGAGCTGATGAAGCCGTACCTGGTCGCCGCCGTGCGCACCGCGGACCTCAAGACCATCGAGCAGACCAAGCCGGAGGCGCTGCACCAGGCGGTGTCGCCCGAGGTCGCCGCGCAGCTCACCGAGATGATGGTGGACGTGGTCGACAACGGCACCGGCCGGCCGGCCCGGATCGACGGTGTGAAGGTGGCCGGGAAGACCGGTACCGCGCAGGTGTCGGACAGCCGGCCGCCGTACGCGTGGTTCGTGTCGTTCGCCCCGGCGGACGACCCGAAGGTCGCGGTCGCGGTGGTCATCGAGAAGGCGGGCGTGGAGCGCAGCGACATCGCCGGCGGCCGGCTGGCCGGCCCGATCGCGCGCGATGTGATCCAGGCGGTGATCAATGCTGGATGATGCGCAGGTTGATCGCACTGTTGAACTGGGAAGGTTGTCCTGGGCGCATTCCGTCGGGACGGCGTCAGGAACGCGAAGGGTAGAGGCATGACATCGCAGGCACGGCTGGTCGGCGGCCGGTACGAAGAGGGCGACTCGCTCGGGCGCGGCGGCATGGCCGACGTGCGCAAGGGTGTCGACAACCGACTCGGCCGGACCGTCGCGATCAAGCGGCTGCGGATCGACCTGGCCAGCGACCCGACCTTCCAGGCCCGGTTCCGGCGCGAGGCGCAGTCCGCGGCAGCTCTGAACCACCCGGCGATCGTTGCCGTGTACGACACCGGCGAGGAGCCGGACCCGAACGGATCGGGCATCAACATCCCGTACATCGTGATGGAGTACGTCGCCGGCAAGACGCTGCGGGACATGATCCGCGAGGGCCGAAAGATCCAGCCCGAGCGCGCGCTCGAGATCACCGCGGGCGTGCTCGAGGCGCTGGACTACAGCCACCGGGCCGGCATCGTGCACCGCGACATCAAGCCGGCGAACGTGATGCTGAACCCGTACGGCATGGTCAAGGTGATGGACTTCGGCATCGCCCGCGCGGTGGCCGACACCTCGGCCACGATGACCCAGACCGCGGCGGTGATCGGGACCGCGCAGTACCTCTCGCCGGAGCAGGCGCGGGGCGAGACCGTCGACGCGCGGTCCGATCTCTACTCGACGGGTTGCCTGCTGTACGAGCTGCTGACCGGGCGGCCGCCGTTCGTGGGCGAGTCGCCGGTGTCGGTGGCCTACCAGCACGTGCGGGAGCAGCCGCTGCCGCCGTCGTCGTACGACCCGGACATCTCGCCAGCGGTCGACGCCGTGGTGCTGAAGGCGCTGGCGAAGAACCGCGACGAGCGGTACCAGAGCGCGCAGGAGATGCGGGCCGACATCCACCGGATCCTCGCCGGGCAACAGGTGACCGCGCCGATGGCGCCGGTCGGCGAGACCCAGCCGATGTACGGCGGCCCGATCGGCGGCACCACCGTCATCGAGAACCCGAGCCCGGTGGCCGAACCCGTCACGATGGGGCCGGACGACGGTACGACGCCACCCCGCAAGGGCCGCGGCTTCGCCTACTTCCTCCTCGGCCTCGCCATCGTCGCCCTGGCCGTAGGCGGATATGTGTTGTGGGGCAAGCTCAGCGCGGGACAGGCCGGGCCGACGACGGTCGCGGTGCCGACCCTGATCGGGAAGACGCAGGCGGACGCGATGGCCGCGCTCCGCGATGCTCAGCTGAAGCTCGAGGGAGTGTCGTACCGGTCCAGCGACACGGTGCCGTCCGGTCAGGTGCTCGACCAGAACCCCGATGCGGGCACGCAGGTCCAGGTCGGTAGCACGGTGGCGATCGTGCTGTCCTCCGGCAAGGCGGCCGTCCCGGTTCCGGACGTGACGAACATGTCGCTCAAGGAGGCGCGGAAGAAGCTGGAGGCGCTCGGCTTCAACGTCGAACCGAAGGAGCGCAACGCCTCCGACAAGAAGGACACAGTGGTCGACTACGAGCCCCGCGGCGACGCCCCGAAGGGCGCGACGATCACGGTCTACGTCGCCAACGGCAAGATCAAGGTTCCCGACGTCACGCACATGACGAAGGAGAGCGCGGTCAAGACCCTGACCGATGCGGGCTTCGACGCCAGCCGGATCGTGACCCTGGAGACCACGAGCCAGTTCGAGCCCAACACGGTGGCGAAGCAGGATCCAGAGGTCCCGAAGGGCGATGAGGTCTGGGCCGAGCCGGACACCAAGATCACGCTGTGGATCGCCAAGTCGAGCCAGCCCACGACGACACCGACGGTTACGCCGACCGAAACGCCTACGGACACACCGAGCGGGCCCACAGAGACCACGTTCACGGTACCGGGTGGCGGGCCGGGGCACGGCTGAGCTTCATGGACGGGGCAACTTTTCGTCAGCTGCTGACGAAGAGTTGCCCCGTTCTCGTTGGTATGAGGCCCGTCCGGGCCTGAGGCCGGTCAGCTCACGACTGGGGCCAGGCCTACGGAGCGGGCGACCGCGTCGGGGTCGCCGCAGGCGGTGAGCCAGTTGGCGAGCATGCGGTGGCCGCCCTCGGTGAGGACGGACTCGGGGTGGAACTGGACGCCCTCGACCGGGAGCTCGCGGTGCCGGGCGGCCATGATGATGCCGGCATCCGTGCGGCCCGTGACCTCGAGGACGTCGGGCACAGTGTCCTGCTGGATCGCCAGCGAGTGGTACCGGGTGGCCGTGAACGGGTTCGGCAGCCCGGCCAGCACCCCGTCGCCCTCGTGGTAGACCAGGCTGGTCTTCCCGTGCAGGAGCTCGTCGGCGCGGCCCACCACCCCGCCGTACGCGACTCCGATCGCCTGCAGCCCGAGGCACACGCCGAAGATCGGCGTCGTACCCCCCTGCGTCCTCACGATGTCCACGCAGACCCCGGCCTCCTCGGGTGTCCCGGGGCCGGGGGAGAGCAGCACCCCGTCGTACGACGCGACGTCGCCGGGCTCGATCTCGTCGTTGCGCACGACCGTGCAGTCCGCGCCCAGCTGCTGCAGGTACTGCACGAGGTTGTAGACGAACGAGTCGTAGTTGTCGACGACGAGGATCCGGGTCATGCCGGAATTGTCGCAGTCGCGGTCAACGGGATGGCGACGACGTGATGCTCGTGGTCCGGGTGGTCGGGCCGGTGTCGCCGGGGAGGTGGGCGTACTCGAGCTCCAGGGTGCCCTCGTACGCCGGCATGGTGACGGTCTTCTGCGGGCGGACCTCGTAGCCGAGCTGGAAGCGGACCACGTAGTCCTTCAGGTTGTCGATGTACTTCGACGCGCTGAGCGCATTCTGCAGCGCGACCGGATCGCCGATGGCGCTGATCCGGTACGGCGGCAGGTACGGAACGCCGTGCAGGACCACCGAGTTGCCGACGCACTTGATGCCGGTGGTGGAGATGATCCGGTGGCCCTGGATCGAGATCGCGTCGGCGCCACCGGCCCACAGCGCGTTCACCACGGCCTGGATGTCCTGCTGGTGGATGACCAGCCAGTCGGCGTCGATGTCCGGGTTCTCCTCGAGCACCTTCTTCGGCGCGTCCTGGAGGGTGACGGTCATGCCGGGACCGGTGACGGCCGTCGTACCGACGTGCTTGGACAGCCAGGCGAGCCGGCGGGTGGTCTGCTCGTCGATGCCGCCCTGCCTGGCCTGCAGCGCGTCGATCTCGCGGCGCAGGGTCGCGGCCTGCTTGGCGAGCGCGTCGCTGCGGCGGCTCTGCTCCTCGACCAGCCCGGCCAGGGTGGTGTTCCGGCTGGGGCGCAGGTCGGTGCCGCGGGCGTTCGTGGCGCTGGTCGCGAACAGCAGTCCGGCGCACATCAGCGCCACCGGGGCGCCGGCGCGCCACACGGACTTGCGGGTCGGTCTGCGCACGAATGTGTTCCAGGCTCTGTCGGCAATCGGGCGATCTGCCACTACGCTAACCCGAGGCCGAAGAGGTAACCGTACAAGGAGTCGTTTCCGTGCCTGAGCCCAAGAACACCAGCGACACGTCCGGCGAGACGGTCGAGCCGGTGGCCCCGCCCGAGGACACCGCCGCCGAGACCGTCGAGGAGGACGTCGACACGGTCGAGGCCGGCGACTCCGAGGTCGAGGGCGAGCTGGTCGACGTACCCGACGAGCTGAAGGACCTCGACGAGGACGGTGTCGACGACGCCGAGGAAGAGTCCGGGGCCGGCGACACCGCGGCTGAGGACACCGAGGCCACCGATGAGGCCGGGACCGCTGCCGAGGCCGACGTGGTGACGCCGGTCGCGAAGGCGAAGGCCGGCAAGTCGGAGACGAAGGCGAAGACGGCCAAGTCCGTCAAGCCGCCGAGGGTGAAGGCCGCCGAGAAGAAGGCGAAGAAGACGGGCCCGGCGCCGCGCAAGATGCCGAAGCAGCGCCGCTGGGTCGCGCCGTTGATGTTGGCCTGCTGGCTGATCGGCCTGGCCTGGCTCGTGGTGTTCTACGTCGCCGGCAACGACATCCCGTACATGCGTGACCTCGGCAACTGGAACCTCCTGGTCGGCATGGGCCTGATCGCCCTCGGCTTCGTCGTCTC
Organism: Kribbellaceae bacterium; assembly: GCA_036506875.1. GTDB lineage: Bacteria > Actinomycetota > Actinomycetes > Propionibacteriales > Kribbellaceae > DASRHY01. The sequence goes on from DASXRB010000104.1 coordinate 9,496, forward strand.
CACTCAGTGGGTCTGACCCCTCGGGTCCGGCCATGCCGGCCTGACGACAAGACGGCGTGCTCGGGTGTTCAACCGCACCCAGGCACGCCGTCTTACAGTTGTGTAATTCGTCCACACTGAGGAAAACCCTGTGGATAACCTCCTGTGGATAACTGAGTGGCCAATCGACCGCTCGCAACCCTGTGCATGCGAATTACACCGCTGTGACTTATCCACACCTGTGTCCCCACCTGTGAACACTGGTCTGGCCTTGTACGCAACCAGCCGGTAGCAGCCCGCACCCATCCAGTGACACCGAGCGTTCCCGCAATTCGCCGGGTTAACCCGCCCAACTGCGGGTTAGCCCCTGTTCTGCCCCGGGCGAACCATCCCTTCGCCGGGTTAACCCGGCCAGCTGCCCCCGCACTTTCGCGTGGCGCCCCACCCAGGGATGTGGCCCGGTCAGCCGGCGAGGGTGGTGGCGCGGGTGTGGATGTGGGTGGGGACGGGGAGGTCGCAGTCGGGGTTCGTGATGGGGGCGACGGCGACGGTGCGGAGCGGGAGGACGCCGGTCCAGATCGGGAGGGCGAGGTCCTCGGGCTCGTCGTTCGCGGGGCCGGTGCGCATCTTGACCGAGGCCTCGGTCAGCGGCAGCGCGAGCAGCGCGGTGGCGACGAGCTCCTTGCGGTTCGGCGGGCGGACCACGGCCGACTGGCCGGGGACCAGGTGGTCGACGATCGCGTTCAGGCCGGCCAGCTTCTCGTCCGGGTCGGTCACCAGCCGGGGCCGGCCGAAGATCACCGCGGAGCGGTAGTTCACCGAGTGGTGGAACGCGGACCGCGCCAGCACCAGCCCGTCGGCGTGCGTGACCGTGACGCAGATCGTCTGCTGCAGGGCCGCGTTCAGCAGCCGGCCCGCGATCGACCCGTGCAGGTACATCGTGCCGTCGCCCGCCTCGTCGACCCCGTACGCCGTCGGCAGCACGACCGGCGTCCCGTCGACGACCACTCCGGCATGGCAGAACATGCCGTCGCGCAGCACGTCGTACAGCGCCTGCCGGTAGGGGACGCCGCGCTCCTTGGACCGGCGCAACGTCGTACGCGCTGTGGACTGCAAGGGTGTGGACTGCCGGGGCGTGGACTCGACCGAGGTGCTCATGTCACGATCGTCCCTGCCGAGTGGCCTGCGGACACGGGCCAATTCGCGCCGACTTTCACAGGCCATTCACCAAGGAGCCACGACAGATGCCGGTCAGCGAGGTGCCGCTCACCGTCAACCGGACCGACGGCGGTCCGCTGCACCTGCAGCTGGCCGGGCAGCTGCGGGACGCGATCCGCGACGGGCGGCTGCGGTCCGGGCACCGGCTGCCGTCGAGCCGGGAGCTGGCCCGCGAGGTCGGGGTGTCGCGGGCCGTGACGCAGGCCGCGTACGACCAGCTGCACGCCGAGGGCTGGATCGCCGGCCGGGCCGGCTCCGGGACGTACGTCAGCGACCTCGCGCCGCTGACCCGGCCCGCCGCCCGCGCCCCACGTCGTACGACGCCCGTCCCCGCCGGCGTGCTGTCGCTGCAGCCCGGCATCCCGTACACCGACCACATCGTCGACCCCGGCTGGCGCCGCGCCTGGCGCGAGGTCGGCGCCCGGCCGGCACCACGGGGGTACGACGAACCGGCGGGACTCCCCGAACTGCGTGCGGCACTCGCCGAGCACCTGGGCCGGGTCCGCGGGGTCGCCTGCGATGCCGGGCAGGTCGTGGTCACGAACGGCACCGCGCACGCGCTGCACCTGCTGCACGCGGCGACCCGGCGGCGCGGCGACCGGATCGGGATCGAGGACCCGGGCTACTCGAAGGCGGTGGAGACCGCGCGCGACCACGAGCTGGAGATCGTGGACTGTCCCGTGGACGCCGACGGGTTGTGTGTGGACGAACTGCCGGACGACCTGGCCGCGGTCTATGTGACGCCGTCGCACCAGTACCCGCTGGGCGGGCGGCTGCCGGTCGCGCGGCGGCACGCGCTGGTGGACTGGGCGCGGCGGACCGGGGCGGTGGTGCTGGAGGACGACTACGACAGCGAGTTCCGGTTCGACGTGGCGCCGCTGCCGGCGCTGGCGCAGCTCGACCTGGACCGGGTCGTGCACATCGGGACGGTCGCGAAGACGCTGAGCCCGGCGCTGCGGTTCGGCTGGCTGGTGTGCTCCGAGGAGCTCGCGGACCGGCTGGCGGCGTTTCGCGCCCGCGCCGGGGACTGGCCGTCCTGGCCGGTGCAGGCGGCGATGCTCGCGATGCTGCGGGACGGGTACCTGGACCGGGTCGTCAAACGCGGCCGCCGCCGCTACGCCGAACGCTGCCGGCTGGTCTGCGACCGGCTGTCGTCGTACGGCGAGATCACCGGCCGCGACGCGGG
>DASXRB010000105.1:0-10128 GCA_036506875.1 Kribbellaceae bacterium
GATGAGGACCGCGAGGGGGAGGCGATCGCCTGGCACCTGCTGGACGAGCTGAAGCCGAAGGTCCCGGTCAAGCGGATGGTCTTCCACGAGATCACCCCGAAGGCGATCCAGGAGGCGGTCGGCTCCGCTAGGGACATCAACGAGGCGCTGGTCGACGCCCAGGAGGCGCGCCGGATCCTGGACCGGCTGTACGGCTACGAGGTCTCGCCGGTGCTGTGGAAGAAGGTCATGCCGAAGCTGTCGGCCGGCCGGGTGCAGTCGGTGGCGGTCCGGCTGGTGGTGGACCGGGAGCGGGAGCGGATGGCGTTCCGCTCCGCGACGTACTGGGACCTGGACGCGACGCTGGACGCTGGTGAGGGTCGGCAGCCGCGGCTGTTCGGCAGCCGGCTGGTCGCGGTCGACGGGCGCCGGGTGGCGCAGGGGCGGGACTTCACGTCGACCGGTGAGCTGAAGAACGGCGTCGCGCACCTCGACGAGGCCACCGCGACCGCGCTGGCGGCGGCGCTGCGCGACTCGTCGTACGCGGTCCGGTCGATCGAGGCCAAGCCGTACACGCGCAAGCCGTACGCGCCGTTCCGCACCACGACGCTGCAGCAGGAGGCGTCCCGCAAGCTCGGGATGTCGGCCTCGCAGACCATGCAGGTCGCGCAGCGGCTGTACGAGAACGGCAACATCACCTACATGCGTACCGACTCGGTGACGCTGTCGGACACCGCGCTGACCGCGGCCCGGGCGCAGGTGCGGGAGCTGTACGGCGCGGACTACCTGCCGGACAAGCCGCGCGTCTACACCTCGAAGGTGAAGAACGCGCAGGAGGCGCACGAGGCGATCCGGCCGGCCGGCGAGGTCTTCCAGACCCCGGCGCAGACCGGGCTGTCGGGTGCGGAGTTCCGGCTCTACGAGCTGATCTGGATGCGCACGATCGCGTCGCAGATGAAGGACGCCGAGGGCCGTAGCGTCTCGATCCGCATCGACGCGACGGCGTCGTCCGGTGAGAAGTGCGAGTTCACCTCGTCGGGCCGGGTGATCACGTTCCACGGGTTCCTGAAGGCGTACGTCGAGGGGGCGGACGACCCGTCCGACCAGACCGACGACCAGCAGACCCGGCTGCCGGACGTGGCCGAGGGCGACGTGCTGTCCGCGACCGACGTCGTCGCGAGCGGGCACGAGACGAAGCCGCCGGCGCGTTACACCGAAGCCACGCTGATCCGGGAGCTCGAGGAGCGCGAGATCGGCCGGCCGTCGACGTACGCGTCGATCATCGGCACCATCCAGGCCCGCGGGTACATCTACAAGAAGGGCAACGCGCTGGTCCCGGCGTGGCTGGCCTTCGCGGTGGTGCGGCTGCTGGAGGAGCACTTCACCCGGCTGATCGACTACGCGTTCACCGCCCGGATGGAGGACGTCCTCGACGCGGTGGCCGCCGGTGACGAGGCGCGGGAGGGGGTACTGACCCGGTTCTACTTCGGTGACGCCGACCTCGAGGGCCTGCACTCGATGGTGAACGACCTTGGTGAGATCGACGCCCGGGAGATGTCGACGTTCCCGATCGTGGACGGGCTGACCGTGCGGGTCGGGCGGTACGGGCCGTACGTCGAGGACGACGATGGCAACCGCGCCAACGTGCCGGAGGACCTGCCGCCGGACGAACTGACCCCGCAGAAGGCCCGCGAGCTGCTGTCCCAGCCGGCGGGTGTCGAGCACGAGCTCGGGACCGACCCGGAGACCGGGCTGAAGATCGTGGCGAAGGCCGGGCGGTTCGGGCCGTATGTCACCGACGTGCTGCCGGAGGACGCGCCGAAGAGCGCGAAGCCGCGCACCGGGTCGCTGTTCAAGTCGATGTCGCTGGAGACGGTGACACTCGAGGACGCGCTCAAGCTGCTGTCGCTGCCGCGCGTGGTCGGGACCGACCCGGAGTCCGGTGACGAGATCACCGCGCAGAACGGGCGCTACGGGCCCTATCTGAAGAAGGGGTCGGACTCCCGGTCGCTGGAGTCCGAGGACCAGATGTTCGACATCACGCTGGACGAGGCGCTGAAGATCTACGCGCAGCCGAAGACCCGGGGCCGGCGGACGGCCGCGCCGCCGCTGAAGGAGCTGGGTGAGGACCCGGAGTCCGGCAAGCCGGTGGTGGTCAAGGAGGGGCGCTTCGGCCCGTACGTGACCGACGGGGAGACCAACGCGACGCTGCGCAAGGACGACTCGGTCGACTCGATCTCGCTGCTGCGCGCGGCCGAGCTGCTCGCCGAGAAGCGTGCCCGCGGGCCGGTGAAGCGCGCCAAGAAGGCCGCGGCCAAGAAGGCCACGACCAAGAAGACCACCGCGAAGAAGACCACCGCGAAGAAGACCACCGCGAAGAAGACCACCGCGAAGAAGACGGCTGCGAAGAAGAAGGCCTGACCTCCGCACGCGCCCAGGTCTGGCCACGCCCGTGGTGCGGGTCCAGACTGGGCGGCGGACACGTGTGTGCGGCCCGGGCCTTCATGTGGTGAACCGCTCCGCTTGCCCGGACCTGGGCCGTACGGAGAGGAGCCCATCGTGTCTCTCGTGCGACGATCCTTCGTCCTGGCTACTGTTCTCGCGCTCAGCGTCATCGGTATCCCGGCGGCGCAGTCCGCACCAGCTGACGACGCGCTGGTCAGCGTCGGCAGTCCGACCGGCAGCCACCCGCAGAACGCGCAGAACGAGCCGTCGCTGGCGGTCAGCGCCATCCGGCCCGACGTGCTCGCGGCGGGTGCCAACGACCTCGTGGACATGCAGCCGTGCTCACGGCTGGCCTCCACGGAGCACGCGGCCTGTTCGTTCCCGCTGGGCACCTTCAACCTGGGTGTCGGACTGTCCGCGGTGTACTTCTCGTTCGACCGCGGCCACACCTGGACCCAGCCGACGTACACAGGCCTGACGGCGGCCGACTGCAGCCCGACCGTCGAGCCGTGCGTCCCACACGTCGGCCCGATCCACACCGTTCCGAACTACTACGAGAACGGCCTCCGCTCGCGCAGCGATACCGGCGTAGCGTTCGGACCGGCGCCGGGACCGAACGGGTTCTCCTGGGCCAACGGTGACCGGCTCTACTTCTCGAGCCTGTCCACCAACCTCACCGACACGGTGATGCGCAACGTGAGCCCTAGTCAGAACGGCTTCTTCGGGGTGAACGTGTCGCACATCGACAACATCACGCCGGCCCGGATCGCGAACCAGGCCAACTGGTCACGGCCGTACTTCGCGGCACCGCACGCGGCGTTCAGCTCCGGGCTGGACAAGGAGCAGATCTGGGCGGACAACGCCGCATCCAGCCCGTTCTTCGGCAACGTCTATGTCTGCTACTCCGACTTCCACAGCTTCAGTGGCGGCAACGCGTTCCCACTCAAGCCCATGGTGTCCACGTCACGCGACGGCGGCGTCACGTGGAAGCAGCGTCAGGTCGCGCCGGCGATCGCGAACGGCACGCAGGGTGCGTACGACGGCTGCACGATCCGGACCGACAGCCACGGCGTGGTGTATGTGTTCTTCACGCACTTCGGTGGCACCAGCCTGGCAGGCTTCCACACCGTCATCACCTCGCCGGACGGCGGTCAGACCTGGCGGCAGCCGCGCGACGTCATCTCGATCACCGATCCCTGCTTCCACACCGACACGGTGACCCGGCGTTGCATCGAGGACGGGATCGCGGGCGCTCGCATCGACCTGGCCGCTATGCCGAGCGTGGACATCGCGAACGGTGCGCCGAGCGGCGACGACGCGACGGACGAGATCGTCGACTCATGGGTCGACGGGGCGCTCGGGCCGGACCACGAGAAGGTGATGTTCTCCTACTCGACGAACGGAGCCACCTCGTTCAGCACGCCGGTCGCGATCTCCCCGGAGGGGGACATCCCGTCGTACTCGGCACCGGCGATCAGCCCGGACGGCTCCCGGGTGTACGTCGTGTCGCAGGCGTTCAGCCAGCCCTTCCAGACGACCACCGCGAATCCGCGACCGGAGCACGGCGTGCTGCAGTCCGCACCGATCGTGGCAGGTGGTGCGCCCGGCGCGTGGACGACCGAGTACACCGGGCTGTTCGGTGACGCCCGCGGCACCTCGCAGGGCCGGATCCTGTACAACGAGTTCCTCGGCGACTACGTCTACGCCATCGCCACCAGGGACTACGGCGCCGGCGTGTGGACCGACACCCGTCGTACCGCTGACTGCCCGGCGATGGACGCCTGGCGCCAGCAGTCCTCGGACGCCGGCCACGTCGTGCTTCCCGCGCCGTGGCCACTGGGCGACTGCCCGGACGTCTTCGGTAACAACGACATCTTCAGCGCCACGACCGGTTAGCAGGTTCGTCATGCCCCCAGTGCGGGACACTGGGGGCATGGCGAGAACCACCGACGCTCTGGAGACCACGACCGCGGTCCTGCGCGAGCGCGGTGAGCGGGTGACGACCGCGCGGCTCGCGGTGGCCGAGGTACTGGCCACGACCGATGAGCACCTGAGCGCCGAGCAGATCGCGGAACGCGCCGAGACGCTGCGCCCCGGCATCCACCGCGCCACCGTCTACCGCGCGCTCGACGCGCTCGGCGAGCTCGGGCTGGTCAGCCACGTGCACCTCGGCAAGGCCGGTACGACGTACCACCTCGCCGGTGAGCTCGCCAAGACGCACCTGCACGTGCGCTGCTCGGAGTGCGGCAAGGTTCTCGACGTCGACGGCAAGATCCTCGACCCGGTACGACGCAAGCTCCAGCGCGACCTCGGCTTCCGGCTGGATCCCGAGCACGTCGCACTCCTCGGCACCTGCGCCGACTGCCTCGGCGCCTGAGCCTTCGCGCGATGCCGTGTCCGAAAATGTTCGAGTGTGTGGTGTCGTGGGTGCTGACGGGGTAGCGTCTGGCGGGTGACCTCAGACCACAGCTATGTCGAGTCCTACGCCCCGGGCGCGGGCGTGCTGCCGCCGCGCGCCTGGTTGCACGACGACGGTGAGCGGCTGTCGCTGAACGGCGACTGGGCGTTCCGGATGTCCCCGACGGTGGCGGACGCGCCGGACGACCTGGCGGCGCCGGACACGTCCGGCTGGGACACGATCGCGGTGCCGTCGCACTGGCAGCTGGCGGGCTACGGCCGGCCGGCGTACACGAACCAGCCGTACCCGTTCCCGGTCGACCCGCCGCACGTGCCGACCGAGAACCCGACGGGCGACTACGCCCGGACCGTCGCGGTGCCCGCGGGCTGGGCCGGGTCGCGGGTGGTGCTGCGGTTCGAGGGCGTGGACTCGCGGTTCGCGGTGTGGGTGAACGGCTCGAACGTGGGGTGGTCGAGCGGGAGCCGGCTGCCGTGCGAGTTCGACGTCACCGAGCACGTGGCGCCGGGCGAGGACGCGCTGGTCGTCGTACGGGTGCACCAGTGGTCGGCGGGATCGTACCTGGAGGACCAGGACCAGTGGTGGCTGTCCGGGATCTTCCGTGACGTCACGCTGTTCGCGCAGCAGCCGGACGCGCCGCGGGACGTGTTCGTGCACGCGTCGTACGACCACCGCGACGGCAGCGGGACGCTGCGGGTCGACGCGGACGTCGCCGGCTCCGTCGTCGTACCGGAGCTCGGCCTGGAGCTGGCCACCGGCCAGGAGGCCGCGGTCGCCGACGTGGAGCCGTGGAGTGCGGAGGTGCCGCGGCTGTACGAGGCGACGCTGACCGCGCCCGGCGGGACCGTCCGGCTGCGGATCGGGTTCCGGACCGTTGCCGTCGACAACGGCGTGCTGACGGTGAACGGGAACCGGGTGCTGTTCAACGGGGTCAACCGGCACGAGTTCCACCCGGACCGGGGGCGGGCGGTGACCGAGATGGACATGCTGGACGACGTGCTGCTGATGAAGCGGCACAACCTCAACGCGGTCCGGACCAGCCACTACCCGCCGCACCCGCATTTCCTGGACCTGTGCGACGAGTACGGGCTGTACGTGGTGGACGAGTGCGACCTGGAGACGCACGGGTTCGGGTACGAGCCGCAGCCGCCGCGGCTGCCGAACCCGGTGATGGACCCGCGATGGCTGGACGACCAGCTCAGCCGGATGCGCCGGATGGTCGAGCGCGACAAGAACCACCCGTCGGTGGTGATGTGGTCGCTCGGCAACGAGTGCGGCATGGGTGACAACATGCGCGCGATGTACGACCTCGCGCACGAGCTGGACCCGTCGCGGCCGGTGCACTACGAGCGCGACACGCAGGGCGAGTTCGTGGACGTGTACTCGCAGATGTACTCGCCGCCGGAGACCGTCGAGGCGATCGGCGCGGAGGTCTCGTCGTACGGGGGGAAGCCGTTCATTCTGTGCGAGTACGCCCACGCGATGGGGAACGGGCCGGGCGGGCTGTCGGACTACCAGCGGCTGTTCGAGACGTACCCGCGCTGCCAGGGTGGGTTCATCTGGGAGTGGATCGACCACGGGCTGCGGACCGAGGATGCCGCGGGCGACGAGTTCTTCGCGTACGGCGGGGACTTCGGCGAGACCATCCACGACGGCAACTTCGTGTGCGACGGGCTGCTGTTCCCGGACCGGACGCCGTCGCCCGGGCTGGTCGAGTTCGCGAAGGTGATCGAGCCGGTGCGGATCGCGGCCGGGGAGGACGGGATCACGGTCGAGAACCGGTACGAGGTGCTGGACACCAGCCACCTGCGGTTCCGCTGGCGGGCCGAGGTGGACGGGGAGCGGGTCGCGCACGGTGAGCTGGACGTCGCCGCGGTCGCGGCCGGCGGGTCCGCGCGGGTGGACCTGCCCGAGATCCCGGGCAGCTCGCGGGCTGGTGAGCTGTGGCTGACCGTGTGTGCGGAGCTCGCCAAGCCGGTGTCGTGGGCGGACGAGGGTCATGTGGTCGCGTGGGGCCAGGGACGGCTGGCCGCTGCCGAGGTCGCGCGGTCGGAACGGCCCGATGAGCGGCGACACGCCGGGTCACAAGGGCCCGATGAATGGGTCGAGAAGGCGCGGCTGGAGGTTTGGCGGGCGGCTACGGACAACGATCTGCTGGGGCGGTCGGTCGCGGGCGCGTGGCGGGAGGCGGGGGTGCATCGGGTGCAGCACCGGGTCGTCGGTCGCAAGGACGGGGTGACCGTGGTGCGGACGGGGGCGCCGGGGTTGCAGTGGGGACTGCGGTCGGAGTGGGTGTGGACGTCGTACGACGACGGGGTGGGGCTGGAGGTCACGGTGACGCCGGAGGGGAACGGGGTGCCGGAGACGTTGCCGCGGCTGGGGATCACGTTCGAGCTGCCGCCGATGGAGTCGGTGACGTGGTTCGGGGCCGGCCCGGGGGAGGCGTACGCCGACAGCCGGGAGGCCGCGATGGTGGGGCGGTGGACGCGCAGCGTCGACGCGTGGCAGACGCCGTACGTGCGGCCGCAGGAGAACGGGCACCGGATCGACACCCGGTGGACCGAGCTCACCGGTGCGGACGGGCGCGGGCTGCGGATCGAGGCGGACCCGACGCTGTTCGGGCTGACGGTGCGGCGCTGGCCGCTGGACGCGCTGGAGCGGGCCGCGCACACGCCGGACCTGGCCGCGGGCGACGTCACCTACGTGACCCTCGACATCGCCCAGGCCGGGATCGGGTCGGCATCGTGCGGTCCGGAGCTGCCGGAGCGGTACCGGCTGAAGACCGGCCCGGCGCGGCTCGCGGTGCGGTTCTCCCGGATCTGACCATGGGCTCCCCGCGGGTATGACGTCAGGGCTGTCGACGGGTCCGACTAGGCTGCAGGCGTGCCGGAGCCGTACGACGCGTTGAGCGACCCCGCGCCGGCCCATGATCTGCGCGCCGTGCTGCGGATCCGGGCGTTCCGGCGGCTGTGGATCGCGTTCGGGCTGTCCAGTCTCGGTGACTGGATCGGCCTGCTCGCGCTGACCGCGATGGCGAAGTCGCTGGCCGGTGACGACTACCGGGCGGCCAACTTCGCGATCGGCGGGGTCCTGTTCTTCCGGGTGCTCCCCGCGCTCGTGATGGGACCGATCGCCGGCTGGGTCGCGGACCGGCTGGACCGGCGCTGGACGATGGTGGTCGGCGACCTGCTGCGCGCCGCGCTGTTCGTCACGATCCCGCTGGTCGGCACGCTGACCTGGCTGCTGGCCGCGACCGTGCTGATCGAGATCGTCAGCCTGATCTGGGGCCCGGCCAAGGACGCCAGCATCCCGAACCTGGTGCCCCGGCACCGGCTGGAGACGGCCAACCAGCTCAGCCTGATCACGACGTACGGCACCGCGCTGCCGGCGGCGCTGATCTTCACCGCGATCAGCCTGCTCGCCAAGGGCGTGTCGGCGACCGCGGGCGACATCACCAGCCGGTCGATCGACCTGGCCGTCTACCTGAACGCCGCCACCTTCGTGATCTCGGCGGTGGCGATCCTGTCGGTGGCCGAGATCGGCCGGGTGGAGAAGACGCACGAAGCGCACGAGACGGTGTGGCGGACGCTGGCCGACGGCTGGTCGTTCGTCACCGGTACGCCGGTGGTGCGCGGGCTGGTCTTCGGCATCTCCGGCGCCTTCGCGGCCGGTGCCGTCGTGGTCGGCCTCGGCCGCACGTACGTCGCCGACCTCGGTGGCGGCGACCCCGGGTACGGCGTGCTGTTCGGCTCGGTCTTCGGTGGTCTGGCCCTGGGCATGGCGTTCGGACCGCGCTGGTTCGCCGGGCTGTCCAGGCGGCGGCTGTTCGCGGCCGGCCTCGTCGGTGCCGGCCTGGTGCTGCTGAGCCTGGCGCTGCAGCAGCACCTGGAGATCGCCGTCATGCTCGCGGTGCTGCTCGGCTTCTGCGCCGGCGCGTCCTGGGTGTCCGGGTACACGCTGCTCGGGCTGGAGGTCCCGGACGAGGTCCGTGGCCGGACGTTCGCCTTCGTGCAGTCGGCGGTCCGCACGGTGCTCGCCGGGACGCTGGCGATCGCGCCGTTCGCCGCCGGAGCGATCGGGCAGCACACGATCCGGCTGCCGGACGAGAACCAGCTGCGTTACAACGGCGCCGCGATCACGCTGCTCGTCGCCGCGCTGGTCTGCACGGTCGTCGGGCTGGTGTCCTGGCGGCAGATGGACGACCGGCCGGGCGTGCCGTTCTGGCGTGACGTGCGCCGCAGCTTCGGCCGCACCGCCGGCGCCTACCCGTCGTGCGGGTTCTTCATCGCCCTCGAGGGCGGCGAGGGCGCCGGCAAGTCGACGCAGGCGGCGCTGCTCGGCGAGTGGCTGGCCGCCGAGGGGTACGACGTGTTGCTGACCCGCCAGCCCGGTGCCACCGGGCTCGGCAAGACGCTGCGCGAGATCGTGCTGGACCCGGCCACCGGTGACATCTCGCACCGGGCCGAGGCGCTGATCTACGCCGCCGACAAGGCCGAGCACGTGGACTCGGTCATCAAGCCCGCGCTGAAGCGGGGCGCGGTCGTCATCACCGACCGGTACGTCGACTCCGCGCTGGCCTACCAGGGGTCCGGGCGCGACCTGGACGGCGACGAGGTGGAGCGGGTGAACCGCTGGGCGACCGCGGACCTGCGCCCGAACCTCACCATCGTGCTCGATGTGGCCCCGTCGGTCGGGCACGGCCGGTTCGAGGAGCGGGACCGGATCGAGGCGCAGGGCGAGGACTTCCACGAGCGGGTCCGCAAGGCCTTCCTGGACCTGGCGGCCGCCGAGCCGCAGCACTACCTGGTGCTGGACGCGACCCGGGACCGCGACGAGCTCGCCGCGGCGATCCGGGCCCGGCTGAGCGCCGTACTGCCGAAACCGGAGCGAGTTCCATGACTGTCTGGGACGACCTGGTCGGCCAGCAGCCGGTGGTGGACACGCTGCGCCGGGCTGTGGCAGCGGCGAACGCCCGGCTGCAGGGCCGCGCGCTGGCCGGGATGACGCACGCCTGGCTGGTCACCGGGCCGCCGGGGTCCGGGCGGTCCAACGCCGGCCGTGCCTTCGCTGCCGCGCTCCAGTGCTCGCGCGAGGAGCAGGGCTGCGGCGTGTGCAACGACTGCCGGACCACGCTCAGCGGCGCGCATCCCGACGTGACGCTGATCCGCACCGAGCTGCTGTCGATCCGGGTCGCCGAGGTGCGCGACCTGGTCCGGCGGGCGGCGATGAGCCCGACCCATGGCCGCTGGCAGGTGATGGTCGTCGAGGACGCCGACCGGCTCACCGAG
>DASXRB010000106.1:0-2036 GCA_036506875.1 Kribbellaceae bacterium
GGCGGGCTTGTCGCGGGTGTTCTTCGCCGGTGACGGGTCCTCGGCCGCGGAGGCGGCGATCAAGATGGCGTACCAAGCCGCGGCGCAGCGTGGCGAGGACCGTCCGCTGTACGTGCACGTGGCCGAGGGCTATCACGGCGACACGCTGGGGGCGGTGTCGCTCGGCGGTGTCGAGCTGTTCCATGCGACGTATCGGCCGCTGCTGATCGAGACGCGGATGATCTCCTCGCCGGGGGTGCGCAAGCCCGGGCAGCCGTCGGCGTCGCGGGCGGCGGAGGTGCTCGACGAGCTGCGCGTGCTGCTCGTCCGCGAGGGCACCGCGGTGTGCGCCGTGGTCGTCGAGCCGATGGTGCAGGCGGCCGGCGGGATGCTGACCCATGATGCGTCGTTCCTGCGCGGGGTGCGTTCGCTGTGCGACGCGCACGGCGCGGTGATGTTGGTCGATGAGGTGGCGACGGGCATCGGCGCGACCGGGCGGTGGTTCGCCGTCGAGCATGCCGGTGTGGCACCCGACCTGATGGTGGTGGGCAAGCGGCTGACCGGCGGGGTGCTGCCGTTGTCGGCGGTACTGGCACGCGAGTCGATCTACGAGGCGTTCCTTGGCGCACCGGGCAGGACCTTCTTCCACGGCCACACGTACACGGCGAACCCGGTGTCGTGCGCCGCGGCGCTGGCCAACCTGTCGCTGATGCATGCGCGGGGGACAGTCGCCCGCGCCGCCGAGGTGGGCTCGCGTCTGGGCGACTTGCTCGGGCCGGTGGCGTCGTACGACGGGGTTGTCGAGGTGCGCCGGATCGGCACGATGACCGGCGTTGAGGTGCGCCCGGTCGGCGAGCGCACCGGCTTCGAGGTGTGCCGTGCGGCGCGGCGGCGCGGGGTGATCGTCCGTCCGCTCGGCGACGTCGTCGTGCTGATGCCGCCGCTCGGCATCTCCGACGACGAGCTGGCCGAGCTGGCCGGCGTGGTCGAGGCGAGCATCCGTGAGGTCGTGCAATGACCGATCCACTGGACCGGGTACGGGCTGCGCTCGCGGCGCGCGACGCCGTCGGCCTGCGTCGGGTGCTGCGCCCGCGTGCCTTCGACGAGGACGTCCTGGATCTCGCCGGCAACGACTACCTCGGCCTGGCCCGCGACCCGCGCGTGACTGCGGCGGCCGCGGCCGCGGCGGTGCGCTGGGGCGCGGGATCGACCGGCTCGCGGCTCGTCACCGGCACGACGGCGCTGCACGCCGAGCTTGAGGACGAGCTGGCGGCGTTCGCCGGTGCGTCGGCGGCGCTCGTGTTCTCCTCCGGGTACCTGGCCAACCTGGGCGTGCTGACCGCGCTGGGCGGTCCGGCGGTCACGATCGTGTCCGACGCCGCCAACCACGCCTCGATCATCGACGCCTGCCGGCTCTCCGGCTCGCCGGTGGTTGTCGTGCCGCACCGCGACGTCGACAAGTTCGATGCCGCACTGTCCACTGTGGACACTCCGCACTCGGTCGTCGTTACCGACGGCGTGTTCTCGGTCGGCGGTGACCTCGCGCCGCTGCGCGAGCTGCACGCGGTCACCCGGCGCCACGGTGCGTTCCTCGTGGTCGACGAGGCGCACGCGCTCGGTGTGGTCGGCGCGGGTGGCGTCGGCGCGGTGGCGGCGGCTGGCCTGGTCGGCGCAGCGGATGTTGTCCGGACGGTGACGCTGTCGAAGTCGCTGGGCGCGCAGGGCGGGGCGGTGCTGGGGGCGGCCGAGGTGGTCGAGTTGCTGGTGAACACCGCCCGCTCGTTCATCTTCGACACCGGCCTCGTTCCGGCAGCTGCCGGGGCGGCACTGGCGGCACTGCGGATCCTGCGCGCGGAGCCGCAGCGGGCGACTGCGGCGAGGGCAAATGCGCGCGTGCTGGCGGGCATCCTGCGTTCGCTCGACGTCGAGACGGTCCACCCCGACGCGGCCGTCGTGCCGGGCTACCTGGGCGACCCACGGCGGGCGGTCGAGGCGGCGGCGCAGTGCCTCGACGGCGGGGTGCGGGTCGGCTGCTTCCGCCCACCGTCGGTGCCGCC
>DASXRB010000107.1:0-16349 GCA_036506875.1 Kribbellaceae bacterium
CGAATCTTCAGTGGGGCATACCTCGGTCCCCCGCGTCCTGATCTCAGCCTGCAGCTCCGGCCGACCGGTTGGCCGGCACCGGCCATCCCCGACCCGGTCGCTGAGGTCACGCCGGCCGGCCCGAACCTGACCGTGCACTACTTCGCGCAAAGCGCCGGCTTGTGGTGGCACCCACGGAATCCGACACGCACGACGATCAACGGCCGCCCCGCCGTCCTTTGGCACAACCTGCACCCTGACCCGGCGGTGCCGAGCACTCCGGTCGCAGGGATCAGGATCGCTGGCGCCGACTTCGAGATCCGGGTGGAGACGACGAAGTGGACGCCGGGATTCGACGCGACCCTGCGCGCCGTTGCGGAATCGATCGAGCTGGCGCCCGGGCTGAAGGACAAGTCGACCTGGTTCGACGCCGATGTCGCGATCCCATGAGCCGCTAGCCGCGGGCGGCGAGGGCGAAGGCGGCGGTGGCGGCGAGGCCGGTGAGGGTGCGGGCGTGGTTGCCGAGCTGCCAGCGGGCGACCCAGCGGACCCATTCGGCGGCGCTCACGGCGGTGGGGTCGAGCGCGTCGAGGGCGTTGTTGAGCGGCACGTTGTAGGCGCCGGTGACGAGCAGGTTGCCGGCCAGGTAGAGCACGCTGCCGACCAGCAGGTACGCCGAACCCGGCTCGCCCCACCGGACCAGCGCGATAACGCCCGTCGCCACGCACAACACGGCGGTGCCCAGGAAGACCGGCATGAAGGCCGAGCCGAGGATCGTGCGGTTGATCTCCTGCATCGCGGCGATCCCCTCCGGCGCCGGGCGCTTCGCCAGTGACCGCATCACGAATGTGGAGAACGCGAAGAACGTGCCGCCCATGGCGGCGGTCCCGACCGCCGCGACGACGGCGAGTACGACGGTCAGCGTGCGCATGGTGCGGCTCCGATCACTCGTGACGGGCAACGGCTGGAGCGGCGTGCCGTAATGGTTGGCCATACCGCCATTCAACGGCGAAGCGTGTACGACGAACCATGGCCGCAAGACTCACGAACATACGCCATCGTCTACGCACCGGCCTAGACTGCGAGGCATGGACGCACTCGCCGGGTTGCTCGACGGGCCGAGGGCCCGCGGCGCCTTCCTGCTCCGCACCGTGATGGAACCGCCGTGGTCGATCCGGGTCCGGGACGAGGCGCCGCTGTCGCTGGTCGCGATGACGCGGGGGGACGCGTGGGTCCTCGGCGACGGCGACCGGCCGGTGCGGCTGCGCACCGGTGACATCGCGCTCGCCAAGGGCCCGGACCACTACACGGTCGCCGACGACCCGGCGACACCGCCGCAGGTCGTGATCCACCCCGGCCAGCGCTGCACCACGCCGGACGGGGTCGACACCCACGACGCGATGGACCTCGGCGTACGCACCTGGGGCAACGCCGCGGACGGGTCGACCGAGCTGCTGGTCGGCACCTACCGCCTCGGCGGCGAGGTCAGCCGCCGCCTGCTGTCCGCACTCCCCCGCGTCCTCGTCCTGGACGACGCCGACGACGTCGCCGGACTCGTCGCCCTGTTGCGGACCGAGGTCGTCCGCGACCAGCCCGGCCAGGACGTCGTACTCGACCGTCTTCTCGACCTGCTGCTGATCGCCGTCCTGCGCGCGTGGTTCGCCCGTCCGGACGCCGGCGCCCCCGGGTGGTACGCCGCGCAGGCCGACCCGGTGGTCGGCCGCGCGCTGCGCCTGATGTACGACGAGCCGGCGCACCCGTGGACCGTCGGGTCATTGGCCGATGCGGCCGGGGTGTCCCGGGCGGCGCTGGCGCGGCGGTTCCACGAGCTCGTCGGCGAGCCGCCGATGTCGTACCTGACCGGCTGGCGGCTCGCCCTCGCCGCCGACCTGCTGCGCGAACCGGACGCCACGGTCGGCGCCGTGGCCCGCAAGGTCGGCTACGGCAGCGCCTTCGCCCTCAGCACCGCCTTCAAACGCGTCCGCGGCATCAGCCCTCAGCAGCACCGGCAGCGAGCGGCCGTGCCGGCATGAGGTCGCCGACCTGGTCGGCGTACCAGGTGATGCCGGCCAGGTGCGTGGCGATCTCGCGCAGGGTCCAGTTCTCGCCGCGCAGCACGTCCCACTCGGCCGGGCCGGCGGCGGTGTACCGCAGCGCGAAGGTGCGGCCGAGCCTGCGCAGCCGCTGCCGTGCCTCGTCCAGGTCCGCCTCGGTGAACCGGGCCCAGTCGGAGTCCAGCGTGACCAGGCTCGCGTGCCACTCGTCGGGCTGCGTCGGCACCCCCGCGAGCAGTGCCTCCACCTCCGCGAGGTGGTCGGTGATGTGGTCGGCGATCCGTCGTACCGCCTTGTGCGGGGTGTAGATCCGCGCGCCGTCCTCCGCGACCAGTGGGCGGCCGTCCCAGGCCAGCCAGGTGGCGGCCAGGGTGAGGCAGTGCTCGACGGCGGTCTCGACCAGCTCGGCCGGGTTCGTGGTGTCTTTGTCGTCCATGGTCGCGACCGTACGGCGTGGATCCTTCGGCCGCGGCCGAACTGTCCGCGTCGTACCGTGGCCGCATGGAGCGAGACCTCGCGGCGCCCGCGGCGCTGATCGCCGAGCCGGCGCGGGCCGCGATGCTGAGCGCACTGCTGTCCGGGCACGCGCTGGCCGCCGGCGAGCTCGCGCAGGTGGCCAGGGTCAGCCGGCCGACCGCGAGCGAGCACCTGCGGAGGCTGCTCGACGGCGACCTGGTGCGGGTGGTCAGCCAGGGCCGGCACCGGTACTACCGGCTCGCCGGACCGCACGTCGCGGCCGCGCTCGAGGCGCTCGCGCACCTCGGCCCGCCCGCCCCGGTCGCGACGTTGCGGCAGGCCAACACCGCGAACGCGCTGGCGTTCGCACGGACCTGCTACGACCACCTGGCCGGCACCTGCGGGGTCGCGCTGCTCGACGCGCTGCTGGCCAACGAGTGGCTGTGCGACCACGACGGCGGCTACGGCGTCACCACCGCCGGCGAGCGCGAGCTCGTTGCCCTTGGCATCGATGTCGCCGCTGCCCGGTCGGCGCGGCGGGCGTTCGCCCGGCCCTGCCTGGACTGGACGGTACGACGTCACCACCTGGCCGGCGGTCTCGGTGCCGCGATCACCACCCGGCTGCTGGAGCTGGACTGGTTCACGCACCGGTCCCGCGACGGCCGCGCCCTACGCGTCACCGACACCGGCCGGGAACGGATGCTCGCCCTCGGCTGCGTGCTCGGCTGACCCGTCCGTGCGGCCGGCGGTCAGCGCACCGGCGTCACGAATCCGACGGCGCTGCCCTCACCGTGGAAGTGCACAACGCCGAGCTCGGGAATCTCGAAGGTGTCGTCGATCTCGAACGTGCACGAGATCGAGGTCGCACGCTCCCTGGTCGAGCTCCCCTTCGTGACGGCCGGGTCCGTGAACTCATCCACGACGTTGCCCTCGTCGTCGGTGAGCACGCCGTGGAACGGCCCGAAGGCCGTCGGGACGATGATGCTGTTGCTCGCGAGGTCGTGCCCGACGGCGAACTCGCCGTTGCCGTTCAGGACGATCTGGTACGTGTTCCCGTCGTCGCAGACGATCTCCACCTGGAACGAGCGCGGCGACCCGACCGGGTCCGCGCTCGCGGTGCCCGCGACCGTCAGCGCCGACGCGACCCCGAGCGCCAGGACCGTTCCGGTGCGGCCGATGAGCCTGAACATGATGGACCTCCCCACGCCGGCGTCACCCGCGCCGGCCCTCTGTTCACGCTAGACCGCGGCGCGCGCGGAAGCGACGACCGCACGGTGACGGTCCGTTCGCGCTCGGTGGGCTCAGCTCTTGTCGACGTGGATGTGCTTCGCCTCCGACGTCTTCGCCTCGGTGATGCCGACCCGGACCTCGAGGATGCCGTCGCGGTACGACGCCCGCACGTCGTCCTCGTCCGCGTTGGACGGCAGCGTCACGCTGCGGCTGAAGCTGCCGTAGCGGAACTCCGACCGGTGCCCGCTCCGGGTCTCCTCACGGCGCTCGGCCTTCACGGTCAGGACACCGTCGCGCACCTCGATGTCGATGTCCTTGTCCGGGTCCAGGCCCGGCAGCTCGGCCCGCAGCACATACTGCCCGGCCTCGGTGTACTCCTCGACGCGCATCATCTGCCCGCCGCTGAACGGCCGCATGACGGGGAACGGGAGCTCCGCCTCCAGCCAGTCGAACAGGTCCGCGAACGTACCGCGCTCGCGCCTCGCAAGCGTCGACACGGCAACCGCCTCCTTCTGAGGAACTCGCTACCTCCACCTCACCTCGCCGGCGGCGTCCTCACAAGTGGCGGCGTGCCCCCGTGTCGTGCGTCCCGAAGCCCCGGGTCAGCAGCGGGTGATGCGGGCGTCGGTACCGTTCACGATGGTCAGGCAGATCCGCGGGCGCTGGTGCGCCGGGTCCGGCCGCAGCACCAGCGGGAAGGCGTCCGCGCCGGCGACGCCGTTCGGGGTCTCCCGGCCGACCGCTCCGCCGTGTGCCGCCACCGCGGCCTTGATGTCGTCGACGCCGATCGCGCTCTGCGCCTTGCGCTGCGCGGCCGCCCGGGCGTCGTCGTGCACCGCCAGCGCGAACTTCGCCTCCGGGGACGCCGCCGACGTGGTCAGGGTGAGCGGCGCGAACACACCCCAGATCGCGACGCCGGTCCAGGCGACGATCCGGATCGTACGACGCTCGCGGCCGCCGAGGATCGCGGCGCACACCAGCGCCAGCGCCAGCATCGCCGTCCGGACCCCGACCTGCCGGCCGAGCCGCCCGTCCACCAGCAGCGCGAGCACCACGGACAGCACGACACAGCCCGCCCCGAGCGCGGCCGCCAGCCGCTTGTTCTTGCTCATGGCGCGCAAGACTACGGCCCTGGTCCGCCCGCCTCAGCGCAGGATGCGGGCGATGGTCTCCGCGGCCCGGCGGGCGTCGTCCGCGGACACGTCGAGGTGGGTGACCAGCCGCAGCGTCGTCGCCCCGATCCCGCCGATCAGCACCCTCTCGGCCTTCGCGGCCGCGACCACCTCGGCGACCGCCTTGCCGGTGGCCGCGATGTCGACGACGACGATGTTCGTCTCGACGTCCTCGGGCTTGAGGCACCCCGGTACGGCGTCGGCGAGCACGGTCGCGATCGCCCGGGAGTTGGCGTGGTCCTCGGCCAGTCGCTCCACGTTGTGGCGGATGGCGTACAACCCCGCCGCGGCGAGCAGACCCGCCTGCCGCCAGCCGGCGCCGAGCCGCTTGCGCCACACGCGCGCCTCGCGGATCACGTCGGCCGGGCCCGCGACCAGGGAGCCGACCGGTGCACCGAGGCCCTTCGACAGGCAGACGCTGACGGTCGCCGCCGGCCGGGCGTAGTCGGCCAGGGGGATGCCGGTCGCGACCGCGGCGTTCCACAGCCGGGCGCCGTCCAGGTGCAGCGCGACCTTCTGGTCCTCCAGCTCGGCCGCCAACGCGTCGTACGACGTCTTGGGCTGGATGCTGCCGCCACCGAAGTTGTGCGTGTTCTCGACCGAGACGGCGGCGGTGGAGACGAAGTACGGGCCCGCGTCGGGGACGAGCAGGGCGCGGATCTGGTCCAGGTCGATCTGGCCCCGCGGGGCGGTCCAGGTGCGCATCGTGACGCCGTTGATCGCGCCGTGCGCGCCGAGCTCGGCGCGGGCGATGTGCGCGGACGACTCGCACAGGACCTCGGTGCCGGGCGGGACCAGGGCGCGTACGCCGAGGGTGTTGGCCAGCGAGCCGGTGACCGTGAACAGTGCCGCCTCCTGCCCGAGCAGGCCGGCGACCTCGGTCTCCAGCTCGGTGACCGTCGGGTCTTCGCCGTACACGTCGTCGCCGACCTCGGCGCTCGCCATCGCGGCGAGCATCGCGGGCGACGGCTTGGTGACGGTGTCGCTGCGCAGGTCGATCATGCCGGTGGTCATACGCGGGCGCTGTGCAGGCGCTCGGCGACCAGGAAGGCCAGCTCGAGGGACTGGTGCCGGTTGAGCCGCGGGTCGCACGCGGTCTCGTACCGGTGCGCCAGGTCGGCCGCGGCCAGCTGCTCGCCGCCGCCGAGGCACTCGGTGACGTCGTCGCCGGTGAGCTCGACGTGCAGCCCGCCCGGCCAGGTGCCGACCTGCTCGTGCGCGTCGAAGAACCCCTGCACCTCGGTCATCACGTCGTCGAAGTTGCGGGTCTTGTAGCCGTTCTCCGACTCGTAGGTGTTGCCGTGCATCGGGTCGCACACCCACGCCACCGGCGAGCCGTGGTCGCGCACCGTCTCCAGCAGCGGCGGCAGCCCGTCGCGGATCTTCGCGGCCCCCATCCGGGTGATGAAGGTGAGGCGGCCCTCCTCGCCCTTCGGGTTCAGCCGGTCGATCAGGCTGCGGACGTCGTCCGGGGTCGTCGTCGGACCGATCTTCACGCCGATCGGGTTGCGCAGCGCGGCCAGCAGCTCGACGTGCGCGCCGTCCAGCTGGCGGGTCCGCTCGCCGATCCACAGCAGGTGCCCGGAGGTGCCGTACGGCGTCTCGGTGCGGGAGTCGATCCGGGTCAGCGCGTGCTCGTACTCCAGGATCAGCGCCTCGTGGCTGGCGTAGAAGTCGACGGTGTGGAACTCCTCCGGGTTCGCCCCGCAGGCCCGCATGAACGCCAGCGCGCGCTCGATCTCGCTGGCCAGCCGCTCGTACCGCTGCCCGACCGGGGACGACTTCACGAAGTCGGTGTTCCAGGCGTGCACCTCGTGCAGGTCCGCGTACCCACCGGTGGTGAACGCGCGGGTCAGGTTGAGGGTGGCGGCAGCCGCGTTGTAGACACCGCGCAGCCGCTGCGGGTCCGGGATGCGCGCTTCCTCGGTGAACTCCAGACCGTTGACCGCGTCGCCCCGGTACGCCGGGAGGGTCACGCCGTCGCGGGTCTCGGTGTCACTGCTGCGCGGCTTGGCGTACTGCCCCGCGATCCGGCCGACCTTCACCACCGGCACGCTGGCCGCGTAGGTGAGGATGACCGACATCTGCAGCAGCACCCGGAGCTTGGCGCGGATGTTGTCCGCGGTGACCCCGCTGAACGTCTCGGCGCAGTCGCCGCCCTGCAGGATGAACGCCTCGCCCCGGGCGACCGCGCCGATCTTGCCGCGCAGGTCGTCGCACTCACCGGCGAACACCAGCGGCGGCAGCAGCCGCAGCCCCGCCAGCACCTCGTCCAGCGCCGCCCGGTCCGGCCACACCGGCTGCTGGCGCGGGTTCAGCGCCGCGAGCTCGTCGAGCGTCGGCACACCGGGAAGCGACTGGACCTGCACGGCCGGAAAAGACATGCCACCAAGATAGGCCAGCCCCACCGGGCGAACGCCGCGGCGTCTCACTCCGCACCCTTCGCCGCGGCTGGGGTGTCCTGCAAGGAACCCCAGGGTGTCCACCTCCGGGATTTCCGGGTACGGGATGCCCCGGGGTGCCGTGCAGGACGCCCCAGTCCGGATCTTGTCCACAGGTCGGTGGCACGGGGTGGTCTGTCCACAGTGGACGAATCCGTCGTCGGCACGCGGCGGTTTGGCCGCATGCTCGACGGCGTGACACTCGAACCCATCCTGGGCCTCGCTCCCATCACACAGCCGTCGGCCGCCGGCGCGGACTCGGCAGGCACCGGCGGTGGGTCCGGCCCGGCTCCGGAGTCGCCCGAGAGCCGGTTCGCCGCGTTGCGCGCGCGGCAGCACGGCACGTTCACCCGCCGGCAGGCCAACGAGTACGGGCTCTCGGACGACGCGCTCGGCGTGCGCTGCCGGTCAGGGCGGATCCAGCGCGTCCACCGCGGGGTGTTCGCCGATTTCACCGGGCCGCTCCCGTGGGCCACCCGCGTCTGGGCCGCCTGGCTGGCCTACGGACCACGGGCGGCGATCGCGGGTGAGACGGCGCTGCTCAAGTACGGCGTCGACGGCGAGTGGGACGACAGTACGATCGAGCTCGACGTTCCGCACCCGCGGCATCTCAAGCCGCCGAGCGGGATCCGGTTGAACCGGTGCCGCCAGTTCGGGCACCGGCTCCACAGCTCGCTCGAACCCGCACTCGTCACCGTCGAGGCCGCCGTCCTGACGGTCGCAGGTCGTCAGCCGACGACGGACCGCGCGGTGGCGTTACTGCTCGACGTATGTCGCCAGCGCCGGACCACGGCCGACCGGCTTCGTCGGGAGGTCGAGTTTCAGGTCAGCCTCGAACACCGGTCCCTGTTCCTCGACGTGCTGGACGACGCCGCCGGCGTGCAATCGCTGCTGGAGATGAGCTACCTCCGCCGGGTCGAGCGCGATCACGGACTGCCGGCCGGAACCAGGCAGGTGCGAGCGGCCGCGGGAGGCACGACCGTCTACCGCGACGTCGAGTACCTGCCGTTCGGCGTCGTCGTCGAACTCGACGGGCGCGTCGGCCACGAGAGCGCCGCAGGGCGCTGGCGGGACATGGCCCGCGACAACGCCGCCGTACTCGACGGCAAAGCCACCTTGCGTTTCGGATACCAGCTCGTCACGAGTCCGTGTGCCACCGCGGCTCAGGTCGGCACTGTCTTGACGTCCCGCGGCTGGACCGGAACTGTCAAGCGGTGCGGCCCATCCTGCACGCTCTGACCAGTGGCGCCCGCCGACTGGCAAGCTACTACCGGCCGCGCTGGCGCCCTGAGCAAGGCGCCCCGGGGTGTCTGCCCCCGGGAATTCGCCGAGTCGGGCACCCCGGGGTTGCGAGCAGGGGCCCCCGGGGTCTTCCACTCCCCGAAATCGCCGAGTCGGGCACCCCGGGGTTGCGAGCAGAACGCCCCGGGGTGGCGGCACTCGGGTGGCCGCCATACCGAGTCGTCCCCGGGTGGTCACCGGCCCCGGGTCAGGACGCCTTGGTGTCCGGGTTGGTCCTCGGGGTGACGTGGTGCTGGGGGATCTCGCCGGCCTTGATGAGTTCCTTGGCCTTGGTGGCGTACATGTCGACGTACTCCTGGCCGGACAGGTCCATCAGCGCGTACATGATCTCGTCGGTCACCGAGCGCAGGGCGAGGCGGTCGCGCTCCATGCCCTCGTACCGGCTGAAGTCGAGCGGCTTGCCGATCACGACGCCCGGGCGGATGATGCGCGGCAGCCGGCGGCCGGGCTCGCGGACCAGCCAGTGCGGCCAGGCGCGGCCGGGCGGCTGGAGCTTGTCGGTGTCGATCATCGCGACCGGGATCACCGGGACGCCGGCGACGATCGCGATCCGGGCGACACCGGTGCGGCCCTTGTAGAGGCGACCGTCGGGCGAGCGGGTGCCCTCGGGGTAGATCCCGAACAGCTTGCCCTCGCCGAGGATCCGGATGCCGGTGTCCAGCGCGGCCATCGAGGCGCGGCCGCCGGAGCGGTCGATCGGCACCTGGCCGACGGCGCGGAAGAACGACGCCACCAGCTTGCCCTTGAGGCCGGGGGCGGTGAAGTACTCCGCCTTGGCCGGGAAGTGGATCTGCCGGGGCACCGCGATCGGCAGGAAGACCGAGTCGCAGAACGCCAGGTGGTTGCTGACCAGCAGGGCCGGTCCCTCGGTCGGGACGTTCTCCAGGCCCTTGACCCAGGGGCGGAACATGAACTTGACCAGTGGTCCGATGAGCACCCGTCGCAAGAACGCGTAGAACAGCACGACAACCACCTCCGCCTCGGGCGCAACCCTAATTGGCCGTTCGCCGCAGCGGCAATGTCACGGCGGGCGAGACCCGGTGTATTCCATCACGGTGGCGTGCGACCATGGCGGTCCAGGCGAGTGCACAACCCACGAGGAGCAGCAGTGCCCGTCCATGCTCACGCTGAAGAGCTCCGCCACCCCGGCTCCGGCGACAACGCGTCCACCGGCGTGCTGCTGAGCCACGGATTCACCGGTTCACCGTTCTCGATGCGGCCGTTCGGCGAGCATCTCGCCGAGCTCGGGTACGGCGTCGCCGTGCCCCGTCTGCCCGGCCACGGCACCAGCTGGCAGGAGCTGAACACCACCCGCTGGCAGGACTGGTACGGGACCGTCGACGCGGAGTTCCTCCGGCTCCGCAAGGAGCACGACCGGGTGTTCGTCGTGGGCCTGTCGATGGGCGGTTGCCTGATGCTGCGGCTGGCCGAGGAGCACGGCGAGGACGTGAGCGGCGTCGTCCTGGTCAACCCGTCGGTGTCCTCCGATGACAAGCGGCTGCTCGCGCTGCCGGTGCTGCACCGCGTCGTACCGTCGCTGGCCGCGATCGGCAACGACATCAAGAAGACCGGCGTCGACGAGCACGCGTACGACCGCACCCCGCTGAAGGCGCTGTACTCCCTGACACAGCTGTGGAAGGCGACCCGGGCGGACCTGCCCAAGGTGACCCAACCGCTGCTGCTGTTCCGCTCCGCCGATGACCACGTGGTGGAGGCGAGCTCGTCACGGCGGGTGCTCGAGGCGGTCTCGTCCCGCGACGTTACCGAAACGGTGCTGCAGGACAGCTACCACGTGGCCACACTGGACAATGACGCGCCGCGGATCTTCGAGGACACGGCCGCCTTCATCGCGAGAGTGAGCCGGACGGAGGACCGGGGGGACGGAACCGATGCGTGACAACGGGCTGACCGCGGCGTCGTACGCGCCCGCGGGTGAGGTCGACCCGGACCTCGCCGACGTCGTACTGGCGTCGCTGGCGGAGGAGGGCATCGCGGCGTACGTGAAGCCCTCGATCGGCCGCGACGTGATGTACGTCGACGCCGACGAGCTGGAGCGCGGCAAGGACATCGTCCGGCGCGCCGGTGACGACGCCGAGTTCGCCGCGCTGGTCGCGCAGCTCGAGCTGGAGGACGACCCGGACGCCGAACACCCGTGGCCGGCCGCCGAGGACGTCGACCCGGCCGCGGACAGCGGGGGTACGACGAAGGCGTCCGCGGTCTCGGACGCGGTCCGCGCCGCCGACGAGGCCGAGGCCGAGCGGGTACGACGGGCCGAGGCCGAGCCGGTCGAGGAGCACGAGCACTACGTGCCGCCGGAACCGGCTCCGGGCCCGCGGCTGGACTGGATCTCCCGGCTCGCCTGGACCGGCCTGCTCGGCGGCCCGCTGGTGCTGGTGCTGGCCGCCGCGACGAACTGGGGCCGGGGCAGCTACCTGCTGGTGCTGGCGCTGCTCGGGTTCGTGGCGGGGTTCCTCACGCTGGTGATCCGGATGAAGGACAAGCCCCCGGCCGACGGGAGCGGCGACGACGGCGCCGTGGTATGACATCGGCGTGAAGTTCACCGAGAGCGTCCACATCACCGGCCACCTGATGGACTCCGGCCTGCTGTCGCGGGTCCTGGACGACATCCGGGAGTACGGCGGCGACTACACGATCGACACCTTCGACGTCGGTCACGACCACGACGACCCGTCGACGGTGCGGATGACCGTCGGGGCCGACGACGAGGTGTCCCTGCAGCGGCTGCTGATGCGGATCCAGACCAAGGGCGTCAACCTGGTCGACCCGGGCGAGCCGGGCATCACCGCGGCCGAGTCCGACGGGGTGTTCCCGGACGGGTTCTACTCCACCACGAACCTGCCGACCAGCGTGCGGCTCGGCGGCCGCTGGGTCGAGGTGCGGAACCCGGAGATGGACTGCGGCCTGCTGATCGAGGGCGAGCCGGGCAGCGAGACCGTGCGCACGATCCCGATGTCGGACGTGACGGCCGGGATGCGGATCATCACCAGCGCGCAGGGCGTCAAGGTCACTCCCCCGGTGGTCGCCGACTCCCAGGAGACCTTCGGGTTCATGGAGTCCGAGGTGTCCAGCGAGAAGCCGCAGCGGGTGCTGGTCAAGCAGGTCGCCGACGGCATGCGCGAGGCGAAGGCCGCCGGGCTCAAAGTCCTGTGGGTCGGCGGCCCGGGCATCGTGCACACCGGTGCCGCGCCGGCGATGGTGGCGCTGGTCGAGGCCGGGTACGTCGACGTGCTGTTCGCCGGCAACGCGCTGGCGACCCACGACATCGAGTCGTCGCTGTACGGCACCTCGCTCGGCGTGGACCTGTCCCGCGGCCGCGGCGTGGAGCACGGCCACGAGCACCACATCCGGGCGATCAACACGATCCGCAAGGCCGGATCGATCGCGAAGGCCGTCGAGACCGGCGTGCTCACCTCCGGCGTGATGCACGCGCTGGTGCAGAACGGCAAGCAGTTCGTGCTGGTCGGCTCCGTGCGCGACGACGGCCCGCTCCCGGACGTCTACACCGACGTGCTGGAGGGCCAGCGCGCGATGCGGGCCGCGCTGGACGGCGTCGGCTACTGCCTGATGGCCGCCACCATGCTGCACTCGGTTGCCACCGGCAACATCCTGCCGGCGTCCATCCCGCTGACCTGCGTCGACATCAACCCGGCCACGGTCACCAAGCTCGCCGACCGCGGCTCGTCCCAGGCCCGCGGCATCGTCACCGACGTCGGCCTGTTCATCGAGCACCTCGCCCGCGAGCTCGCCGGCGACGTGGGGGTGTCTGATGGATCCTGATCGTCGCGAGCAGGTGCCCCACCGAGTGCCGCGCAGCAGATTGAGGATCCATCAAACACCCCCAAAGGAGGACGCGTGACGGAGCTGGTGCACCTCGACGTCGCCGGCGGCGTCGCCACCATCACCCTCGACTCACCGCACAACAAGAACGCGCTGTCCCAGCAGCTGACCGCCGAGCTGATGGCGCATCTCGAGACCGCCGGCGCCGACGACGCCGTCCGGGTCGTGATGATCCGGTCCGCGATCGACGTGTTCTGCGCCGGGGCCGACCTGTCCGAGGCCACCACGGTCGGGATGAAGGTCGGCGCGCAGCGGATGGTCGACGTGCAGCGCACGATCGTCGCGTGCCCGAAGCCGGTCGTCGCGCGGGTGTCCGGACCGGTGCGGGCCGGCGGGATCGGCATCGTCGCCGCGGCGGACATCAGCGTGGCGACGCGCGGCTCGTCGTACGCGCTCACCGAGGTGCGGCTCGGCCTCGCGGCCGCGACCATCTCGCTGACGGTGCTGCCGCGCCTGACCGACCGCGCCGCGTCGTACACGTTCCTCACCGGCGGGCAGTTCGACGGCGCCGAGGCGGAGCGGATCGGCCTGGTGACGCAGGCGGTCGAGGACGGCGAGCTGGACGCCGCCGTCGAGCGGGTGGTCGGGTCGCTGCTGAAGGGCGTGCCGCAGGGGCTGCGCGAGACCAAGTCGCTGCTCAACGCCCGGCTGCTGGCCGACATCGACGCCCGCGGCACCGACCTCGCCGAGCTGTCCGCGAGCCTGTTCGGGTCCGACGCGGCTCGCGCGGCGATGCTCGCCTTCCTCAACCGGAAGAAGTGAGCTCCACCAGCATCGGCAGGTGGTCGGACGCCGCGGCCAGATCCTCGGCCGCGGCGTCGATCGCGATCAACCGGGCCTCCAGACCGGGTGAGACCAGCGCTGCGTCGATCCGCTTGTACGGCCCGCTCGACGGATAGGTCGGCTCCGACCCCAGGTCCGTCAACCCCTCCGCCGCGAGCCGCTGCCAGACCGGTCCCCCGGGCTCCTCGTTGAGGTCCCCGCACAGCAGGTACGGCGTGCCGAACGACGCGCACCCGCGCAGCACCTGCTCCAGCTCCCGCAGCCGCCCGCGCGTGTGCAGCCCGAGGTGGCACACGACCAGCGCCACCCGCCGGTCATCGTGTACGACGCTCGCACCCAGCGCGCCACCCGGCAGCTGGGTCGCGACCAGCCGCAGCCGCCTGCGCACGAACGGCCGCCACACCCGCCAGGCCCGCGGCTCGCCGTACTCGATGCCCTCGGCAACCAGTACGGCGTTGCGGGCGGAGCCGGCGACGTACCGCGTCCCGACGCTCGCCGCGAACGCGTGCCGGCGCCGCCGGGTGCCGAACCAGGTCGGCGCCTCCTGCACCAGCGCCACCTCCGCCCGTGCGGCCGCGAACACCCGGGCCAGCGCGGCCCGGTCGTCACCCCAGCGGTGCACGTTGTAGGACAGGACCCTCACTGGTCGGGGTTGGCGCGGCGGGCGCGGGCGGACTGCGAGGGGCGCACGCCGGTACGACGGCCGGCCGCCGCCTTCTTCGCGGTCCGGGCGGTCCGGGCCGACGCCGTGACCGCGGTGGTCTTGACCCGGACCCGGCGCAGCCAGGTCGCCTCCTCGCGGGCCAGGTCGGCCGCGCCGACCATGCCGGCCTCGGGGCCGAGCGCGGCGCGCACCACCCGGGCCTCGGGCCGGAAACCGCGGCCGGTGAGGGTCCGGCGGAACGCGTCGCGGGCCGGGCCGAGCAGCAGCTCTCCCGCGTCGCAGACCCCGCCGCCGATCACGAACGTGCCCGGGTCGAACGCGGCGGCCAGGTTCGCCAGCCCGACGCCGAGCCAGCGGCCGACGTCCTCCAGCAGTTCGACCGCGACCGGGTCGCCGTCCTTGGCGGCCTCGGTGACGACCGGCCCGGTGATCGCCCGGGCGTCGCCGTTCACCCGGCGCAGCAGGTTCTGCGCCACCGGCGAGTCCGACATCGCCAGCTCGCGGGCCTCCCGCCCGAGCGCGTTGCCCGACGCGTACTGCTCCCAGCAGCCGCGGTTGCCGCACTCGCAGCGGTGCCCGCCCGGCACCACCTGCATGTGCCCGAACTCCCCGGCGATCCCGTACTTGCCGCGCTGCAGCGCGCCGTCGTTGAGGATCGCGCCGCCGATCCCGGTGCCGAGCGTCACGCAGATCAGGTGGCTCTCCCCCTGCCCGGCGCCGAACCGCCACTCCGACCACGCGGCCGCGTTCGCGTCGTTCTCGACCACCACCGGCAGGCCGAGCCGGCGCTCGACGGCGTCGCGCAGCGGCTCGTGCCGCCACGCCAGGTGCGGCGCGAACAGCACCGAGGACCGCGTGACGTCGATCCAGCCGGCCGCGCCGATGCCGACCGCGATCACATCGTGCCGGGCCTCGAGCGCCTCGACCACCTCGGCGATGGCGTCCTCGGTCGCCTTCGGGTCCTTCGTCGGGGTCTCGCGGCGCAGCCGGTCCAGCACGTTCCCCTCGGGGTCGACCACCCCGGCGGCCACCTTGGTGCCGCCGACGTCGATCCCGATCGTCAGCTGCTGAGTGAGCGCCATCTGCCGTCCTTTCTACGGGCGTGTCCGACACGCCCCAGCCATGCCGGGCCTCAGCGGTGCCGGGCCAGGTCGGCCGCGCCGATGATGCCGGCGTCGTTGCCCAGCTGCGCGATCGCGAACTGCGGGTGCGGCCGGTTCGCGCGTGCCGGCAGGGTCCGGTCGAACGCCTTCCGGGCCGGTTCCAGCAGCAGCTCGCCGGCCGCGCTGACACCGCCGCCGACCACGATCAGGCTCGGGTCGAACAGCGTCGCCACCGAGGCCAGGCCCTCTCCCAGCCAGCGTCCCAGGTCGTCCAGCAGTTCGAGCGCGCAGGTGTCTCCGTCAGCCGCCGCCTCGGTGATCATCGGCCCGGTCAGCTGCGCCGGGTCGCTCACCCCGCACACGCTCAGCATCTGCACAGCGGCCAGCGCGCCGGACTCGGCCAGCGCGCGCGCCTCGCGCACCAGCGCGGTGCCGGACGCGTACTGCTCCCAGCAGCCGCGGGCGCCGCACCCGCACCGGTGCCCGCCCGGTACGACCCGCAGGTGCCCGATCTCGGCGGCCACGCCGTGCGCACCGCGCAGCAGCGCGCCGCCGATCACGATGCCGCCACCGATCCCGGTCCCGACGGTCACGCACACCATGTCGTCGACGTGCTTGGCGGCGCCGTGCGCGAACTCCGCCCAGGCAGCCGCGTTGGCGTCGTTCTCCACCACCACCGGCAGGCCGAGCCCACCGGCGACCCGCTTGCCGAGCGGCTCGTCCCGCCAGGCCAGATTCGGCGCGAACAGCACCGTGCCGCGGTCCGCCGACACGTAGCCGGCGGCCCCGATCCCGACCGCGTCCACGTCGTGCGACCCGATCAGCTCGGCCGCGGCGTCACAGATGGCCGTCGCGATCTCGTCCGCCGAGGTCGCCGGGGTGTCCCGGTGCGCCCGGGCGACGATCGTCCCGGACTCGTCGACGACCCCGGCGGCGATCTTCGTGCCGCCGACGTCGATACCGATACTCAATCCCACGGTTCCGGGTCCTCGCTCACGTCGATGCGGTCCACGCCCTGGTGGCCGTTCACCCGGGCGTCGCCGGGGCTGCTCGTCGTACCGCTGCCCGCCTGGTCTCCGTCCGTCGTACCGCCGCCGCCCTCGGCGCGCGCGGCCTGGGCCTGGCGGGCCGACTCGGCGGCGGCGTCCAGCAGCGTGCGCACCGAGCTCAGCACGCCCGCGGCGGAGGCCGCGAGGTGCTCGATGGTCTCCGGGCCGGACTGGCGGACCACCCGCATCAGCTGGCACAGCGGGCACCACTGGCACTCCGCGCCGGTCCGGTGCGTCTCGTGCGACGGTCCGGGGCTG
>DASXRB010000108.1:0-1792 GCA_036506875.1 Kribbellaceae bacterium
GGCGGCGCACAGCCCGGCCGAGGCCGGTGTCCTCACGGCGGCCGACGCCTGACCTTCCGGCGGCTACTGTCGGTTGCATGACCGACCTCACGCTCGACGCGCCGATCGTCGCCGTCACCGTCTACCCCGACCGGGCGCGGATCACCCGCCGCGGCCAGGTCAAGGTCCCCACCGGCGACCAGACCGTGTACGCCGAGCCGCTGCCGCTCGGCCTGCGCGACGACTCCGTCCGGGTCTCCGGCCGCGGCCCGGCGACCGTGCTCGGCGTGGACGTGACCACCCGGCACCACCCCGAGGCTCCGGACCGCACGATCGCGAGGCTGGAGAAGCAGCGGCGCGACCTGACCGCGCGGGCGGCCGAGCTGAACGACGCCGACGACGTGCAGGGGCGGCTGGACGCGTTCCTCGAGCAGCTGGCGCGCCGGGCCGGCGGCAGCTACGCCCGGACGCTGGCCGCGGGCGAGACCGGCACCGACACCCTGACCGGGTTCACCGACGCGCTCACCGCGCGGCTGGACGCCGTACGGTCGGCCCGCCGCGAGCTCAGCGAGGGGCGGCGCGAGGTATCCGACCAGCTGGCGGCGCTGGAGCGGCGGCTCGCCGAGGTCTCCCAGCAGCGCTGGCCGGACCGGCGGGCGGCGGCCATCGCACTCGCCGTGGAGTCCGAGGCCGAGGTGGAGATCGAGATCTCGTACGTCGTGGACGGGGCGGGCTGGAGCTCGGCGTACGACGCCCGGCTGACCGGTGAGCAGCTGACCCTGAACTGGTACGGACTGGTACGGCAGCAGACCGGCGAGGACTGGCCGGAGTGCGAGCTGACGCTGTCGACGGCCCGGCCGGCCGAGGCGGCGGAGGTCCCCGAGCTGGAGCCGTGGTTCCTGGACCGGTTCCGCCCGCCGGTGCCGACGGCGCCCGCCGCCGCACCGATGACGGCCCGTGGCGGCGCCTCCTACCGGATGCGCGCGACGGACAGCATGGCCGAGTCCGCCGAGCAGGCGCACGGTCTCGCGGCCGCGTTCCGGGAGGCGTACGCCACGGTGGAGCAGGGTCTGGCCGCCGCGTCGTACACGCCGTCGCGGCCGGTCGCGGTGCCCGCCGACGGCGCCGCCCACCGCGCCACCCTGGCATCGTTCGACCTCGAGGCGTCACTCGACTACGTGACCGCGCCGGTGCGGTCGACCGACGTTCACCTGCGTGCGACGGTCACGAACTCGTCGGAGCACACGCTCCCGGCCGGTCGCGCCGCGGTGTTCCACGAGGCGGACTTCACCGGGTCCGCGGCGCTTCCGGTCTGGGCCCCGGGCGAGGAGGTCGAGCTGGCGCTCGGCCTGGACGACCGGATCCGGGTGGAGCGCAAGCTGGTCCGTCGTACGGCATCCAAGGCCACCATCGGCTCGGCCCGGCGGCGCGAGGTCGAGTACCTCACCATGATCGCGAACCACACTGCCCACCCGGCCCGGATCACGGTGCTCGACCAGGTGCCGGTGTCGCGCGACCACGAGATCACGGTGCGCACGCTGACCGTCGAACCGGCAGCGACCGATACCGAGCCGACCGAGCTGGGCACGCTGACCTGGAAGCTCGGGATCGCCCCGGGCCAGGAGGCCACGGTCCGCCTCGGCCTGCGCGTCGAGACCGGCAAGAACGTGGAGCTCACCGGCTGGCGCGAGTGAGCTGAGGCGGGACGGCGCATGTCTCGGCACCCGCGACACCCCAAGCCGAGCCCTGGCGGGTTCGGTGCGGTTGAACGGGTTGCTTAGGCTCGTGGGGTGACCCAGCGCCCCGGTTCCAC
>DASXRB010000109.1:0-7427 GCA_036506875.1 Kribbellaceae bacterium
TGTCGGTCTGCTCGGAGAAGATCTCGCCGAGCCGGCCGCCGCCGACCAGACCGATCAGCGACGCCTCCAGGCCCTCGGTGATCTCGCGGTAGCGGTCCATGCTGCCGCGGTCGAGCGCCACATTGCGGACCCGCTCCGGCGCCTCCTGCACCACGGCGAGCAGGTCGCGCAGCACCGGCGTGCCGTGGTGGCGCTCGTCGAGCACCTTCAGCGACTCGTCGATGATGGTTTCCTCGCGGTCCGTCGGCGGCGCCGACCGCATGATCGAGATCAGCGCGGAGACCATCGTCTGCCGGCGGCCGTGCGCGTCGGCCTGGATCGCCTGCCGGGCCGAGCCGGTGAGCCGCAGGGCGGCCTCGCGCGACTCGCCCGGGTCGAGGACGTTCAGGTGGCCGCGGCCTCGGCCGAGCTGGATGACCTGGCCGCCCAGCGCCTCGATCAGGTCCTTGTAGTCCGGCTTCAGGTCGCCCAGCACCAGCGGCTGGATACCGTACCCCGCGAGACCGAGCGCCATCCGCCGGGTGATCGTGGAGTTGTGCGTGGTGATGAATGAACGCCCGGCGAGGTAGAGACCATCCGGGTTCGCGACCTGGATGCAGCGCACCGGACGCGACGGGACGATCCGGGCGCGGACGACATACCTCCGCGCTGTTCGCGCCGGCTGGCCGACCGTCCGCTCAGCGTGCGCGCGACGCTTCCGCTCCAGGCCGAACACAACATCGCTGGTGGTGAAGCCCACAGTCCACATCGGTCCGATGTCCCGGCCGTCGAGACGTGCGCGGCCTTCACGCAGCGTCGACCGGTAGCCGAGGCTGGCGACGAGCTCCTGGACGTCGGCGGCGAGCCGCTCGTTCGTCGAGACGTACTGGACCTGGCCACCGGCGGGCGAGACCGTGCCGTCGGTGTCGAGCAGACCTGCCAGCAGTGCGCGCCGCTGCCGGTCCGATCCACGCAGGTACGACGTGGGGATGTGCTTGTCGCCCAGGACACCCAGCCGGCGCAACACCTCGGTGAGTCCGACACCCTTCTGCCGGTACGTGCCGGGGATCCGGAGGTGGTAGAGGTAGTGGCCCTGCGCGACGTAATCGACGCCGGCCTCGGAGATGCGGTCGAGGATGCCCTGGTCGGCGGTCGTCAGGCGCGGCGCGTCGGTGTGACCGTCTCCCAACCACGCCCCGAGCACGTAGGGATCGAGCGGGAGATCGGCGTCAGGCAGCTCGAGCCCGGGCATCACCCGGATCGCGTGGTTGTTCTTGCCGTGGGCAACGAGCGTGGAGGCGATCTCGCGCGTGGTCACCGGCCCGGCCGGTGCCGGACGCTGGTCCTTCAGGACGGCGCCGAGCGCCTCGTCGATGACGTCGAGCAGATCCTCGGGCCGGTACCAACTGCGTGCGCCG
Source organism: Kribbellaceae bacterium (assembly GCA_036506875.1). Classification (GTDB taxonomy): domain Bacteria; phylum Actinomycetota; class Actinomycetes; order Propionibacteriales; family Kribbellaceae; genus DASRHY01. The sequence continues at coordinate 1,398 of DASXRB010000109.1, forward strand.
CGAACGCTGACGGGTGTTGCCTTCGAGGCCCACCGATACGCCGCGCTCTCCCGCGTCGTCCCCGCCCAGCCGAGTGCCCGGGTGACGTCCCGGACCGTCGTCGGCGTCGTACCGAAGGTGCCACGGATGGACGCGACCCGCGCGATCTCGTCGTCGGAGCCGGCCCGCCGGCGCTGACGCGGGATCGATCGGTCGGTCCACGCCCGGTAGCGATCGGGGACAGTCTCGGTCACCCAGAGGTGCTCGGCGTCGGCGACGATCTGCTCGCCGGTCGAGAAGGTGAGCTCCCAGCACTCGCGGTCCGTCATCACATCGGAGACCGCGACGACCGGCGTCGGCCGTCCGTCGGCGCCGAAGACGAAGTCGCCGGGCTGCAGGTCACCCATCCGTCGTACGCCGTCCGGTGTGGGGATCTCGGTGTCAACGTCTAGTGCCTTGCCCAGACCCGGCTTGCCGAGCACGAACATCGACGGGTTGGAGATCAGCTTCGCGCGCATGAACCAGCTGATCGGGTCGCAGCACATCGTCGCCCCGGACATCAGGTTCCGACCGATCGGTACGCCGACCATCGGGCTGCCGGTGCCGGAGGTGAACGGCCACAGGCCGCAGACCTGGACCGTCGTACCCCGCCACTCGTCGGCGGCCTGCACATACGTCGACATGCCGCCGCCGCGGCCCCACCAGCCGCGGGGACCCGGCCGCTTGCCGACCTGCTGCTTCTGCTTCTTGTTCTTCTTCTTGCCCTTCTCAGCTGGTGTGGCCGTCACAGCGACTCCCGGATTCCGGCGGGCACGGACAGGTGCATGGGCAGAACGAGACCGAGGGGCAGGGCGGCGGCGAACGCGGAGTCCTGCGACCCGAACACCGGGCGGAGCAGGATGCGGGCCGTCGCGCCGAGGTTGTCGATCGCGGCGATCATGTCCGGCAACTGCTCGGCCGACATCACCGTGCCGGTCACCACCATGCCGAAGTTGACCAGGCCGGCACCGCGGGCCTCCTCCGCCGCGCTCCGCTCGGCCGCCCGGGCCTCGGCCATGTTGCGAGCCGACGGGCGGTTCGAGGTGGTGGCGCGGAACATCGCGTTGCGCTTGTCGGCCTCGACCATCCGGGCCGCGGTGGCCGCGTCCAGCGGGCGGTACAGCAGCGTGACGCGCTTGCGGTCGATGTCCGGGTGCGGCGCCATCAGCTGGCCGAGCACGTTGGAGAACACCTCACCGCGCGGTGCCGAGGTCATCGACCAGGTCACCGACCACGCGGTGTCGTGGCGGTACTTGTCCCAGTACGCCTGGGCGCCGGACGGGCCGACGTCGGTCCAGCTCAGCTCCGGTGCGACGCCCTGGCTGCGCGCCTCGTCGATCAGTACCGCGGAGGCCGGGTCGTACGCGATCCGCATCGTCTCGCACAGCTCCTGCGCACCCACCGGACGGGCCGCGCCCGCGCCGGTGGCGTTCAGGCTCTGGGTCAGCGCCGGCAGCCGGGACGCGAGCTCGCGGGCCATGTCGTCCTCGCTGCGCCGCTTGCCGCCGCGGTCCACACCCTTGAACGTGAGGGCGACCTTGGCGTTCACCATCGCCGAGCCCTCCGGGTAGGTATGCACGACCTCGGCGAGCATCGCCTGCGAGATCGGCGGCGAGTCGGTGCGCATGTTCTTGGACACCTCGCGGCGCAGCCGGGTGCCGGTGTCGGGCGCGGTCTCGACGGTCACCGACGCGGCCACGATGCCCGGCTCGTGGCCGAGCGAGGCCAGCCACTGACCCCAGTGCGCGACCCAGATGTCGACCTGCTCCTCGTCGACCAGCGACGCGCCGTCCGGCTCGGCGTTGATCACGACCGTGTAGTGCTTGGTGCTCGGGTAGTAGATGAGCGCGAACGGCCGGCCGTACGAGTCCTGGCTCTCGCTCAGCTGTGACGCCGCGGCGAGACCCGGCAGCTGGAACTTGCCCCAGGCGGTCCGGCCGAGCGGGCCGGAGCGGTAGATGTTCTGGCCGGTGGCCTTGGCACGCTGGTATCCGATGCGATTAGACATGCGCTGCAGGGTCGTCTTTCCGTGTTTGTCCTTGGTCATCAACAGGAACAGGCTGGCGCCGACGATCACCGTCATCACCAGGGCGCCGACCAGACCGCCCGCCGCCATCGCGATGATGATGGCGATCAGGCCACCCATCATCACCATCGTGCCGAGCGCGCCGAGGCCCGCGATGCCCGCGGAGGTCGGCTTGCGCCAGTTGCCGTAGGTCCGTGCCCTCGGTGCGGTATCAGCTGTTGCCACGTCGCCCCTCATCCATGGTTGCCGCCTGCCTCGTCGATCGCCTTGTTCGCGATGTGCCCAGCACGATCGACCGCGTTGCCGAACTTCCTCATGACCTCGGCGGCGTCCTTCGCGCCACCCGGGCCATCCTTACCTGTGCCGGGCAGCATGCCGGACGACCCACCGGGTCCGTCCTGGCCACCGAGCACAGTGTCCATGCCGCTCGGCCCGGAGCCGTGACCGCCACCGCCCTTCGGGCCTCCGCCGCCACCGCCGCCGGAGCCGCCGCCTCCAGGGCCGCTCGAGCCGCCGCTGCCGCCGGTGCCGCCCTGACCGCTCGCGCCGCCACCGCCGCCACCGCCCTGTGCCGGGGCGTCGTTGCCCTTGGCCCCGGTCGACGGGGCCTTGCCGCCGGAGGCGTCGCCCTTGCCGGACGTGGTCTTGCTGCCGGTGCCCTGCTTGCCCGGGGCGCCGCGCGCACCGGTCGCGCCCTGCCGGCCGGTCTGCGACGGCGCTCCGTTCGAGCCGGTGTTCGTCGCACCGGTCGGACCGTCACCGGTGATGTCGGCGGCGGCCTCGTCGTGCGACGACGCGACCAGCTGGTGGCCGGCCTGGCCCGCCGTCGTCATCGCCATCAGCCCCGCGCCGCCCGCGGTCGCGGCGACCAGCGGTGTCATGAACTTCATCAGCGCCGGCATCGCCAGGATCGCGAGCGTCATCATCACCGCGGCGGTGATGCCGTTCTTCATCGCACCGGCCGTGTCGGCGGTCGTCGACCCACCCAGCACAGCGATCGAGCTGGTCGTCATCAGCTTCAGCGCCGCGGCGTAGATGAACGCCGCCACCGGCTTGTAGAGCAGGAACGCGGTCAGCCAGCTCAGGCACCGCTTGAACCAGGCCCGGCCGGTCTCGGTGTTGGTTGCCGCGGCCGCCACCGGCAGCACTCCGACGAGTACGACGAGCATGCCGTTGCGGACGATCATCATCATGACCTGGACGGCCGAGGCGATGATGCCCCAGGCGCCGACGAACATCATCAGCACGATGCCCAGGACACCGCCCGCCGGCCCGGCCAGGCCGAGCACGGCGAGCATGCTGGCGCCGAAGTCCTTGCGCGACTGCTCGTCGACGTCGCACTTCCACTGGTCCAGCGGCGCCGAGCGGAGGTCTCCGAGTCCGATCGTCTTCGGGTCCTTGTTCGCCAGCTGGTCGGTGATCGACGAGGCGATCATGCACTTGGAGAACTGGTCGCCGATCTCGATCAGCAGCTCGATGACGGTCAGGCCGATGCCCATCACGACGATCAGGGTCAGCAGGCTGCGCAGCACGTCCCGGGCGGACTGGCCGCGGCTGCTGAGGGCCATCTTCGCGCCCGCGATGACCACCGAGATGGTGGCCACGGTGAACGTCAGCCAGAACAGCTCGCCCTGGACCCAGCGTGCCGGGCTGTCGGCGGAGTCGACGTTGTCGGTCGGCATGCCCACCCAGAACGTGCCGAGCTCGGCCATGATGACCGTGATGGTCTCCTGGACCAGCTTCGTGATCGGCTCGAAGACATCAAGCGCTACCACGGGGGCCCTCATCCATCGACTGGGTGTTGGCGCCCTCGGAGACGGCGTCCTGGACGCCCTCCTTGACCGTGTCGGCCGCCTTCTTGACCGCCTTCGCGGCCTCGATCGCCACCGTCGCGACACCGGCGGTCGCCGCGCCCGCGGCCGCACTGCCCGCGGTCGCACCGGCGCTGCCGGCCGACGCACCGGCACTGCCCGCGGACGCACCCGAGCTGCCCGCCGTACCCGCCGTACCGGGGGTTCCGGTCGCGCCGGTCGGGCCCTGCTGCCCGGGAGCACCCGGCGACCCGCCCGGGCCCTGGCCCGAACCGCTGGGACCCTGCGTCTGCGGGACGTTGCGCGAACCCGACGGACCGTCGGAGTCCATCTCGGAGCCCTTGGCCCCGGACTTGGCCATCTTCTCCGCCGCCATCCCGGCCGCGCCGCCGACCCAGCCCGGCATCAGGCTGGCACCGGCGGTCGCCGCCACCAGCGGGGTCAGCAGCCGCATCAGCGCCGGCAGCGCGAACAGCGCCAGGCCCATCATCACGAACCCGGTCACCGACGTCACGATGGCCCGGCCGACGTTGTCGAGGACCGCGCCGCCGTCGGGCACGTTGTTCCCCTCCTGGCCCGTGTTCACGATGTCCGTGCTCGCCATCCGCAGCGCGGCCGCGTAGACCAGCGCCGCGACCGGTTTGTAGAGCAGGAACGCGGTCAGCCACGTCACGCAGCGGCGGAACCACATCTTGCCCATCTCGGTATTGGTCGCGGCCGCGGCTATTGGTATGAACCCGAGCAGCAATATGAGCATGCCGTTCCGGACGATCATCATCATCACTTGTAGAAGTGACGCGACAATCGCCAGCAAGCCCATCGCGATCGCCAGCATGATGCCCATCAGGGGATCGCCGGACGCGGCCGTCACACCCATCAGCAACAGCATCACGTTGTTGCCGAAATCCTGTGCGGTCGTCTCGTTCTTGTTGCAGCTGGCCTCGGTGAACCCCCCACCCGGAAGGGCCGGTGGCTCGAGCTTCTCGTCCTTCTTGTCCAGATCGATGTTCTTCGTGATGGAGGCGTTGATCACGCATTCCGAGAACTTGTCGCCCGCCTTGATCAGGCCGCTGACGGCAGTGACGGTCAGGGCGCTCACGGCGAGCAGTGTCAGCAGGCTCTTCAGCACGTCACGCAGCGCCTCACCACGCTGGTCCCAAGCCATCCGGAACCCCGCGATGATGACCGAGATGGTCGCCGCCGCGATGGTGAACGTCCACAGCCGGCCGTGCAGCCAGTCGATCGTGGTGTACGCCGCCCCGTGGTCCGGCGTCGGGGTGTCGACGCCGATCCAGAACGTCGCCATCGTCGACAGGATGCTGCCCAGGGCCTGCGAGATCGCCTTGATCACCGGCGTGAACAGGATGTCCAGGACGGCCCCGACGGCCTTGCCCACCAGGTCACCCAGGACCCGCTTCCAGCAGTCCCAGTCCAGCCAGCAGAACAGTGCAACCATGTCAGCCTCCCGTCGCCGGCGCGACGAACTTGATCAGGGCGGGCAGCGCGATGACCGACATCAGCATCATCGCCACGCCGGTCGCGGCCGTCGCCCAGTTCCCGTCGTCGGCGCCCATCATCCGCAGCGACGCGGAGAAGATCAGCGCCGCGACGGGCTTGTACGCGAGGAACGCCGCGATCCAGCCGCAGATCTTGCGGAACCAGGCCTTCCCCAGCTCGGTGTCGGTGGCGGCCGCCGCGAGCGGCAGCACCCCGACGAGCAGAATCAGCATGCCGTTGCGGACGAACATCAGCCCGATCTGGATGATCGACGTGAGGATCGCGCCGATGCCCACGGTGAGCACGAAGATCAGCTTCCCGGGGAACTTGGCGTCGAAGGCCTTGTCGATCCGCTGGTTGAACGTCATCCCGTCACCGGGGTCGTGGATCACCCAGTTGGAGAACTCGTTCGTGAGCGTGATCAGGACGCTGACCAGCGCGACCCCGAGGAACGTCACGAGCATGAACGTGAGCAGGCTCTTGAACATCGGCCGCAGGGCCTCGCCGCGCTGGGTCCAGGCCATCCGCATCCCGGCGACGATCAGCGAGACCGTGGCGCAGACGACGGCCAGGTACATGATCCGGCCCTGCATGAACTCCACGACCGGGACGGGGTGGCCCTCCGCGTCACCGATGTTGGGGTTGGGGACGGACAGCCACATCGTGCCGAGGGTCTTC
>DASXRB010000110.1:0-5251 GCA_036506875.1 Kribbellaceae bacterium
CCGAGTCGCTCGCGGACTCCGGCCCGCTGGTGCTGGCCGGCCACACCCACAAGCGCAAGATCACCAAGCTGGACAAGGACACCACGCTGATGGTCGAGGGATCGACCGGCGCGCGCGGCCTGCGCGGGATCGGTGAGCTGGAGCCGACCCCGCTGCAGATGACCCTGCTCTACTTCTCCCCCGCCGGCGATCTCCAGGCGTACGACGAGATCACGGTCAGCGGCGCGGGCCAGTCCAAAGTAGAGCTGAAACGCACGCTGCTGTAGCAGCGCGACGCCCATGGAGCCACGTCCCCCACACCACGGACCCGGCCGGGTGATCCTGCTCAACGGCGCGTCCAGCTCGGGCAAGTCCACGCTGGCCCGGGCGCTGCAACGTGCCCTGGACGAACCGTTCCTCCACGTGTCGTCGGATCAGTTCGTGGCGGCCGGCATGCTGCCGGACCGGCGCGACGAGGCCGGGCCGTTCAACTGGTGGACTCACCTGCGCCCGCGGTTCTTCGCCGGCTTCCATCGCTGCCTTCCCGCGCTTGCCGAGGCCGGCAACGACCTGATCGTCGAGCACGTGATCGAGTTCCAGGCCTGGCGCGACGAACTGGGCCGGCTGCTCGCGCACCTGGACGTCTTCCTGGTCGGCGTGCACTGCGACCTCGACGAGCTGGATCGTCGCGAGCGCACCCGCGGTGACCGCCGCATCGGCGAGGGCCGCAGCCACATCGAGTCCGACCGGATCCACACCTTCGGACCGTACGACCTGGGCGTGGACACCACGGCGGGCGTATCGGCCCCGCTGATCGAGTCCGTCCTCATGGCCTGGCGCAACCGGGTTGGCCCCGCCGCCCTGGGGGCGCCGAGGCGTCCGGCCTGACGGGCCGCGCCGACCGGCACCAGCGCCGGCGCCGTGCCGGCCTGCGCCGCCCGCCTACGGCGGGGACACCCGCCTACCGCGGGGCCGGGCAAGCTTGTGTCGGGGAAGTTGTTCTCACCTTGCCCAGGAGAGAACACCTTCCCCGACTATTCCACAGTGGACGGCCTGCCCCGCGCTCAGCTCAGGCGTTCGAGGATCAGGTCGCGGACGACCTTGGCGTCGGCCTGCCCCTTGGTCGCCTTCATCACCGCGCCGACCAGGGCGCCGGCCGCGGCGACCTTGCCGTCCCGGATCTTCTGGGCGATGTCTGGGTTGGCGGCGATCGCCTCGTCGACGGCGGCGCCGAGCGCGTCGGTGTCGCTCACCACCTCCAGGCCGCGCGCGGCCACCACCGCCTCCGGGTCGCCCTCGCCGGCGAGCACGCCCTCGAGCACCTGCCTGGCCAGCTTGTCGTTGATCCGGCCGGCGTCGACGAGCGCCTGCACCGCCGCCACCTGGGCCGGCGTCACCGGCAGCGAGTCCAGCTCGACGCCGCTCTCGTTCGCCCGCCGGGCCAGCTCACCGAGCCACCACTTGCGGGCGGTCTCGCTCGACGCCCCCGCGGCGACGGTCGCCTCGATCAGGTCGAGCGCACCGGCGTTCACCACCGAGTCCATGTCGTGGTCGGTGAGCCCCCACTCGGCCTGCAGGCGGCGGCGCCGCGCCGACGGCGGCTCGGGCAGCGCGGCGCGCAGCTTCTCGACCCAGGCCGGATCGGGCGCGAGTGGCGCCAGGTCGGGCTCGGGGAAGTACCGGTAGTCGGTCGCCTCCTCCTTGCTCCGGCCGGGCGTGGTGACCCCGGTGTCCTCGTGGAAGTGGCGGGTCTCCTGTACGACCCGGCCGCCGGAGTCGAGGACGCCCGCCTGCCGCAGCATCTCCGAGCGGACCGCGCGCTCGACCGAGCGCAGCGAGTTGACGTTCTTGGTCTCGGTGCGGGTGCCCCACTCGGTGCCGCCGACCGGCATCAGGGAGGTGTTGACGTCGCACCGCATCGAGCCCTGCTCCATCCGCACGTCGGAGACGCCGAGCCCGCGGACCACGTTCCGCAGCTCGGTGACGTACGCCCTGGCCACCTCCGGGGCCTGCGCCCCGATGCCCGGGATCGGCTTGGTGACGATCTCGACGAGCGGGATGCCGGCCCGATTGTAGTCGACCAGGGAGTGGGTGGCGCCGTGGATCCGGCCGGTGGCGCCGCCGACGTGCAGCGTCTTGCCGGTGTCCTCCTCCAGGTGGACCCGCTCGATCCCGACCCGGATCGTCCGGCCGTCGACCGTGACGTCCAGGTAGCCGTCGGTGCAGAGCGGCTCGTCGTACTGGCTGATCTGGTAGTTCTTCGGCATGTCCGGGTAGAAGTAGTTCTTCCGCGCGAACCGGCACCAGGTCGCGATCGTGCAGTTCAGCGCGAGGCCGATCTGGATCGTCGCCTCGATGGCGGCCTCGTTCGCCACCGGCAGCGATCCCGGCAGGCCGAGGCAGACCGGGCAGACCTGGGTGTTCGGTTCGCCGCCGAACGTCGTCGGGCAGCCGCAGAACATCTTCGTCCTCGTGCCGAGCTCGACGTGGGTCTCCAGGCCGATCACCGGCTCATACCTGGCCACGACGTCGTCGAAGCTCGGGGCGGCGGTCTGGGTCATCTCAGAACTCCGGGGCGTCGTCGATGAGCGGGTGGCCGTAGTGCGCCTCCACGGCGGCGGCCACCCGGTAACAGCGGTCGTCAGCGAGCGCCGGCGCCATCACCTGGAGCCCCACCGGCAGGCCCTCCGACAGTCCACACGGGACGGAGATGGCCGGGACACCGGCGAGCGACGCCGGCAGCGTGCAGAGGTCCGCGGCGTACATCGCCATCGGATCGTCGACCCGCTCGCCCAGCGGGAACGCCACGGTCGGCGTCGCCGGCGCGACCAGCACGTCGCAGGTCTCGAACGCGGCGCTGAAGTCGCGGCCGATCAGCGTCCGGACCTTCTGCGCCTGGCCGTAGTAGGCGTCGTAGTAGCCGGAGGAGAGGGCGTAGGTGCCGATCATGATCCGGCGCTTCACCTCGGGTCCGAAGCCGGCCTCGCGGGTCGCCGACATCACCTCCTCCAGCGCGGCGACGCCGTCGTCGCCGGTCCGCAGGCCATACCGGACCGAGTCGAACCGCGCCAAGTTCGACGAGCACTCGCTCGGCGCGATCAGGTAGTAGGCGGCCAGCGCGTAGCCGAAGTGCCGGCAGGAGACCTCGACGACCTTGGCGCCCATCGACTCCATCCGGTCGACCGCGTCGCGGAACGCCGCCATCACGCCGGGCTCGTACCCGTCACCACCCAGGTCGCGGACCACGCCGACGGTGAGGCCCGCAAGGTCACCCTTCGCGCCCTCGCGCGCCGCCGCGACCACGGGCGGGACCGACGCGTCGAGGCTGGTCGAGTCGCACGGGTCGTGGCCGGCGATCACCTCGTGCAGCAGGGCGGCGTCGAGCACGGTCCGCCCGAACGGACCCGCCTGGTCGAGGCTGGACGAGAACGCGATGAGCCCGTACCGGCTCACCCCGCCGTACGTCGGCTTGTGACCGACGATGCCGGTGACCGCGGCGGGCTGGCGGATCGAACCGCCGGTGTCGGTGCCGATGCCCAGCGGCGCCTCGAATGCCGCGACTGCGGCGCTCGACCCGCCCGACGAACCGCCCGGCGTGCGGGTCAGGTCCCACGGGTTACGGGACGGGCCGAACGCGGAGTTCTCCGTGGACGACCCCATCGCAAACTCGTCCATGTTGGTCTTGCCGAGGATCACGATGCCCGCGGCGCGCATCTTGGCGGTGATCGTCGCGTCGTACGGCGGCACCCAGCCGGAGAGGATCTTCGACCCGGACGTGGTCTCCAGGTCCTTGGTCACCACGACGTCCTTGAGCGCCAGCGGCACGCCGGCCAGCGGGCCGAGCTGCCGGCCCGCCGCGCGGGCGGCGTCCACGGCCTCGGCGGCCGCGAGCGCACCGTCGGCGTCGACCACGAGGAAGGAGTGCACCCGCTCGTCGACGGCGGAGATCCGGTCGAGGTGGGCGCGGGCGACCTCGACGGCGGTGACCTCGCCGGACGCGATCTTCGCCGCGGTGCCCGCCGCCGTGAGGCGGATCAGCTCGCTCATGACACCACCTCGCTCCGCTCGGTGGCGCGCTCGCACCCGCAGCTGTGCGTCCCGGTTCGCTCCCTCACGTCACTCCTCCTCGTCCAGGATCCGCGGCACGCGGAACCGGCCGTCCTCGACGGCCGGCGCCGAGGCCAGCACGGCCTCGCGGTCGATCGACGGGCGCGGCTGGTCGGGGCGGAGCACGTTCGTGAGCGGGACCACGTGGCTGGTCGGCGGGATGTCGTCCGCGGCGACCTCACCGACGCGCGCGACCGCGCCGAGAATGACGTCGAGCTGGCCGGCGAACACGTCCAGCTCCTCGTCGGTCACCGCCAGGCGGGCCAGCCGCGCGAGGTGCGCGACCTCCTCGCGGGAGATGGCGGGCATGCGTGTGCTCCTGGATCGAGACGGGTCTTTCCGCGAATCCTACGGCGGTGCGCGATCGACTTACCGCCCGCCGTCGGGCTGCGGATCCCGGCGGGAACGGCGCCCGCCGCCTGCCCGGATCTTGACCAGGATCCACAGCGCCTCGACGCCGTCCTTCCAGGTGATCTTCTTCCCGTCCTCGCGACCGCGGGCCCGGTAGCTGATCGGGACCTCGTACGGCCGGACGCCCCGGCGGAGCAGCTTCGCGGTGACCTCGGCCTCCATCCCGAAGCCCGGCTCGCGGATGTCCAGCTCGCGGAAGAGCGGCAACGGCATGAGCTTGAAGCACGTCTCCAGGTCGGAGATGTAGCAGTTGAACAGCACGTTGCAGGCGGTGGTGACGCCCTTGTTCCCCATCACGTACCAGAACGAGTACGACGAGTGGGAGCCGAACGTGCGGGTGCCGAACACGATGTCGGATTCGCCGGCGAGCACCGGTCCGAGCAGCTTCGGGATCTCCTCCGGCGCGTACTCCAGATCCGCGTCGCAGATGATCATGTAGTCGCCGGTCGCGAACTGCGCCGCGGTGCGGATCGCGGCGCCCTTGCCCCGGTTCGTCGGGTGATCGTGCCGGATCAGGCCCGGGTAGTGCAGGCTGTCCAGGACCGCCGCGGTGGCGTCCTTGCTCCCGTCGTTGACCACGACCAGCTCGGTGTCGCACGGGTAGTTGACGCCCAGGACCCGCTTGACGGCGGAGGCGACCGTGCGCTCTTCGTTGTAGACGGGCATCAGGATGGAGAGCTTCACAGGAACCCATTTCATCGCGTGGCGACCTGACTGGGCCCGACGGACCCGGTCAGCGGAGTCTAGTGCCGTG
>DASXRB010000111.1:0-2477 GCA_036506875.1 Kribbellaceae bacterium
GCTCGAAGAACCGTCGCGCCAGCTGGGCACCGCCGCGGCAGGGCAGCGACGGGAGGTGGATCTCAAGGGGCAGTCGTACGGCGACCAGGTCGGGTCGCGCGTCGCAGCGCCCGGCCATCGCGGTGCGGAACAGGCGCTGCATCGCGACCGCGAGCAGGCTGGACGCGGCGTACGGGCGGTCGTTCACGTACTGGCCGAGGGCGAAGTCGCTCGCCTTGCCCCGCACCAGTCCGACCGGGTCGACCTCGAGCAGCACCGCCGCCGTACAGCGCTCGTCGGTCGCCTCGGGGTAGAACACGTACGCCGTCCCGCCGGTGACGTCGAGCGACTGCGCCCGGCCCGGGTGCTTGTGCAGCAGATAGCCCAGGTCGGTCGCCGGTGCGTACGTGGTCGTCACGGTCAGGATCACCCGGGCATTCGATCACGCGTCGCGTCCACCGCGCTCGCGGTTATCGGGACCTGTGGATATCGGACGCGGCAGGAGACACGCCGAACCCGGTCTGGCCGTCCGGACGGGGTCGTTCTAGTCTGGCCCGTGACAGTGTCGCTACAGCCCGTCCTTCCCCGCTGACGCTGCGTCTACCCCGCCGGGTACGACGCCGGCCGGCTGGATGCGACAGGAGACCGGACCTAGCACGGGGAAAGGGCGATGACAACTCGACACGGGCATCACCCGGTAGGCGTAGGGGTACGCAGGTGAAACCACAGACCTTCGAACTCGTTCGCTACGAAGATGTCAGCGGGGTCTCCGGCACCGGCACGGTTGCCGAAGGCTGCATGTTCTCCGACGGATCGGTGGCGCTGCGCTGGCGGGGCCCGAACGCGTCGACCGCGATCTGGCCCGATATCGACGCGGTGATCGCGGTGCACGGGCACTGCGGCGCCACGGTGGTCCGCTGGATCGACCAGCCGGAGCTGGAATCGGTGCCGGACGACGTCAGCCACCTGCTCGCCACCGGCATTCACGCCGCCACCCACCTCGTCCAGCACCGCCCGATGGTCGCCGGCGTCTGAGCTGTTACGACGCCCTAGGCTCGGCGGCATGGCTCGAGCGAAACAGTCCGCCCCGGGTACGCCCGCGACGCTTGCGCTGCGCAAGGCCGGGATCGTGTTCGTCGCGCACGAGTACGCGCACGACCCTTCGTCCGCGTCGTATGGGTTGGAGGCCGCAGAGGCGCTCGGTGTGGAGCCGGGGCGTGTGTTCAAGACGCTGCTGGTGGACACCGGGGCGGGTCTCGCGGTCGGCGTCGTACCCGTCGACCGGCAGCTCGACCTGAAGGCGGTCGCTGGCGCGCTCGGAGTGAAGAAGGTCGCGATGGCGCAGCCGGCGGACGCCGAGCGGAGCACCGGGTACGTCGTCGGCGGGATCAGCCCGGTGGGCCAGAAGAAGGCGCTGCCCACCGTGCTCGACGCGACCGCGTCCGGCCACGCCACCATCCTGGTCTCCGGTGGCCGCCGCGGCCTCGACCTCGAACTGGCCCCCGCCGACCTGACCCGCATCACCCGAGCCACCATCGCCCCGATCAGCCGCTGACGCAGCCGGTGCCGTGCGTACGATCGGCGCTGTGCGCGCCGGTTCCGTGACGGAGCCACCAAGATGGTTGCCGATGGCAACTGACTTGCCCGCAGTGAGAAGCGCTTCGCCGTACGACGATCGCGATTCGGCCGCATGCAGGGCTGCCGCACGGCGCCGGCAGCGGAACCGTTCGCCATGAGCGAACGGGGCCGATTTCCCTTTGAAACAAGGGAAAACTGTCGGCGCCGGGTTGATAGAGTCGATCACATGTTCGACGGCGACCCGAGCGAGCTCGACCCGGACGCGGCACTGGCCGCGGCCGCCGAGTGCCGCGCGGTCGCCGACCGGGCCGAGACCCGGCTGCTGGAGGTCGCCGCGCACTGGGCCGACCTGCACCCGGTCGTCGATGCGATGGACCGGCCGGATAACGTGATCCTGCCCGGGATGGAGCAGACGGTCGTGTACGGCGGGGACGGCTGCCCCGAGGTCGCCGAGTTCGCCCCGGTCGAGTTCGGCGCCGCGCTCGGCCTGTCGAGTACGGCGGCGTGTGGGCTGATCGGTGACGCGCTCGCGCTGCGGCACCGGCTGCCCAAGGTGTGGGCCCGGGTGCGGGCCGGGGCGGTGCAGCCGTGGCGGGCCCGCAAGATCGCCACCGCCACCCACCGGCTGTCGCAGGCCGCGGCCGCGCTGGTCGACGCCCGGGTGGCACCGATCGCCGACACCGTCACCACCTACCGGCTGGACCGGATCGTGCGGGCCGCGGTGCTCGACGCCGACCCCGACCAGGCCCGGGCCGACGCAGACGCGCAGGCCACGGATCGCGGGGTGTGGGTGGGTCGGGACGACCTGCACGGGTCGAAGACGGTGTTCATCAAGGCCGCCGCCGGCGACGTGCTGCGCCTCGACGCTTCGACCGACCGGATCGCCGACCTGCTCGCCCGGCTCGGCGACACCTCCACCA
>DASXRB010000112.1:0-9071 GCA_036506875.1 Kribbellaceae bacterium
CGCCGCGGCCTCGTCGGCGAGGCGCGCGAAGTCGGCGGTCAGGATGCTCGGAGCGATCTGCATTCCCATGGCGCCGCCGAGTCTAGTGCCGCCGCACGCCGTGGCCGCGCAGGACGTTCAGGTACGACGCAGGCCCGGGAGGGCCGCGACGACGACCGCGGCCAGGGCGAGCACGGTGCCGGTCATGACGGTGACGGTGACCGGGTGGTCGGCGGCGGGGACGGTGAGGTCCAGCGCCACGCTGGCGACGAGCTGGCCGGCGATCGTGCCGAGGCCTAGGACGAACACGCCGATCACCCGGACGAACGCGGCCGCGAGGCTGATGAACGCCACACCGCAGGCGCCTCCGACGTACAGCCACGGGTCGGACGGCAGCGGCCGGGGCGCGCCCCGCAGCGCCAGGTCCACCGCGAAGACCGCCCCCAGTGCCGTCGTACCGACTCCGAAGTTGATCACCGCCGCTGCCACCGCGCCGTGCGGACCGAACGAGGCGGTGCGCGCGACGCGGCCGTTGATGCCCTGCTGGACCGCGGTGCCGATGCCGGCTACGGCCGGGAGTACCGCGAGGGCGAGACCGGACGGATGGGTGAGCCGGTCCGACACGGCGAGGGCGACGGCCGCCACCGCCAGCGCCGCTCCGACCACGCGGACCGCGGTCAACGACTGCTTGCCGCCCGGGCCGATCCCGAACCGGTCCACCAGCAGCCCGCTCAGCGCCTGGCCGCCGACCACCGCGACCGTGAACACCGCGACGCCGAGGGTGGCCACCGTCACCGACTGGGTGGCGACCAGGAACGCGCCGGCGAGGCCGCCGACGCACTGGTACCAGCGCAGCCCGCCGGCCGACCGCCGGATCGTCCGCCAGACCCGGCCGAGGCCGCCGCGGACGCCCGGCAGCAGCGCCGCGATCACCAGCAGGATCAGCAGCCCGGAGCCGAACGAGATCAGCGCGGCCGGGATGCCGTCGGCGAGCCGGTGCCCGAGCTCGCCGTTCACCCGGGACTGCACCGCGACCAGGACGCCGATGCCGAACGCGGCGGTGAGCCCGAGCAGCTGGTGCCGCCGCTGGTGCGTATAGCTCGCACACCGGCTCACGAGCGTCGCATCAGGGCGAGGTACATCGCGTCGGTCCCGTGCCGGTGCGGCCACAGCTGCACGTCCGGCCCGTCGCCGAGGTCGGGCACACCGGGCAGCAGCGGCCGGGCGTCGACCAGTACGACGTCCTCCCGCGCGCCGGCGACCGCGTCCACCACGGCGCGGGTCTCGGCCTGGTGCGGCGAGCAGGTGACGTACGCGACCACGCCGCCGGGCCGGACCGAGTCGATCGCGGCGGCGAGCAGCCTCTCCTGCAGCGGCCGCAGCTCCTCGACATCGGCGGGGGTGCGCCGCCAGCGCGCCTCGGGCCGGCGCCGCAGCGCCCCGAGCCCGGTGCACGGTACGTCGGCCAGCACCCTGTCGAAGCTGCCCGCCGCCCAGGTCGGCGTCGTACCGTCCACGACCAGCACGCGGTGCGCCCCCGGCACCGCCCGCAGGTTGCCGCGGACGAGCTGCGCCCGGTGCTGCTGCGGCTCCACCGCGGTCAGCACGGCGTCACGCTGGACGCCGATCGCCGCCAGCAGCGCCGACTTGCCGCCCGGCCCGGCACACAGGTCCAGCCACCGCGCGTCCCGGCCCTCGACGGGAGCCTCGGCCAGCGCGAGCGCGACCAGCTGCGAGCCCTCGTCCTGCACGCCCGCGCGTCCCTCGGCCACCGCCGCGATCCCGCCGGGATCGCCGCCCCCGAGGACCACCGCGTACGGCGACCACCTGCCCGCGGCCGCGTCCGGGGCCGCGGCGAGCAGCTCGTCCACCGAGCTCAGCCCGGGCCGCGCCACCAGCGTCACCCGCGGCGGTTCGTTGTCCGCGGCAAGCACCTGCTCGACCTCCCCGAGGTCGCCGCCGAGCGCGTCGGCGAACGCCTCGACCACCCAGCGCGGGTGCGCGTGCGCGACCGCCAGCCATCCGGCGCGGTCGGGTTCCGCGGGCGCCAGCGTGTCGACCCACTGGTCCAGCGACCGCTGGCTGACCTTGCGCAGCACCGCGTTCACCAGCCCGGTACGCCGCTGGCCGAGCTCCGCGCGGGCCAGCGTGACCGTCTCGCTGACCGCGGCGTACGACCCGACCCGCATCCGCAGCAGCTGGTGGGTGCCCAGCCGCAGCACGTCGAGAAGGTCGGGATCGAGCTCGTTGATCGGCCGCGTGACGCACCGCGCCAGGATCTCGTCGTACGTGCCCTGCCAGCGCAGCGTGCCGTGCACCAGCTCGGTGCAGAACGCGGCGTCGCGCCCGGTGAGCCGCGCCTCGCGCAGCACCCGGCCGAGCACCAGGTTCCCGTAACCCTCCGCGCCGTTGACCTGGCGAACCACCTGGTACGCCGCCCGCCGGACCGGGTCGGCGGGCTTGCCCGGCGCCCGGTTGCGCGGTGTCCGCGAACCGGTCAACCCAGCGCCTCGCCCGGCTCGGGACGCACGCCGCGGGCCCAGTCCGCGGCGGGCATCGGCTTCTTGCCCTGCGGCTGCACGGTCACCAGCTCCACCGGGTGCGATCCGGTACCGACCTCGACCGCGTGCTTGCCCGCGCGGATCTGTCCCGGGTCCAGGCTGTTGGCCTCCGGGAGCGGGCGGGCGGCGACGACCTTCAGCCGCTCGCCGCGGAACGTCGTCCACGCGCCGGGCGCCGGGTGGCAGCCGCGGACCAGGCGGTCGACCCGCTGCGCGGGCGCGCTCAGGTCGAGGTGCGCGTCGTCGACGGTGAGCTTCGGCGCGTACGAGACACCGTCGGCCGGCTGCTCGTGCGGTCGCAGCACACCGGCCTCGATGCCGTCGAGCGTGTCGACGAGCAGCCGGGCGCCGGAGTCCGCGAGCCGGGCGAGCAGCGCGCCGGCGTCGTCGGACGGGCCGATCGGCTCGGTGAGCACACCGAACACCGGCCCGGCGTCGAGCTCCTTGACGATCCGGAACGTGGTCGCGCCGGTCACGTCGTCGCCCGCGATGATCGCGTGCTGCACGGGCGCGGCTCCGCGCCAGGCGGGCAGCACCGAGAAGTGCAGGTTCACCCAGCCGTGCGGCGGGATGTCCAGCGCCGCCTGCGGCAGCAGCCCGCCGTACGCCACCACCGGGCAGCAGTCCGGCGCCAGCTCGGCCAGCCGGGCCAGGAAGCCGGGGTCCTTCGGCATCGGCGGCTTGAGCACCTCGACGCCGAGCTCGGCCGCCCGTTCGGCGACCGGTGAAGCGTGCAGCTTGCGGCCACGGCCGGCGGGCGCGTCCGGCCGGGTGACGACCGCGACCAGCTCGTGGCGGGACCGTGCGACGGCTTCCAGTGACGGGAGCGCGGTGTCCGGCGTACCGGCGAAGACGACTCTCACATGCCCGTCCCGAACATCGGGTGCGGCGACACCTTCACCCTCGGCGGCCCGGCGAGCCCGGACCACTCCGCCTCCCGGATCGCCTTCATCGCCAGCTTGCGGGTGTCCGGGTCGAGCCGGTCGACGAACAGTACGCCGTCCAGGTGGTCGGTCTCGTGCTGGATGCACCGGGCCAGCAGGTCGGAACCCTCGAGCACCACCGGGTCGCCGTACATGTTGTAGCCCTTGGCAACGACCCGCAGGGCGCGGCGGCAGTCGAAGGTGAGCTCCGGGATCGACAGGCAGCCCTCGGGCCCGAACTGCTCGTCCGCCGAGAGCGACAGGTCGGGGTTGATCAGGTGGCCGACCTCGCCGTCCACGTTGTAGGTGAACACCCGCAGCCCGACCCCGATCTGCGGTGCCGCCAGCCCGGCGCCGGCCGCGTCGAGCATCGTGTCGGTCAGGTCCGCGACCAGCCGCCGCAGCTCGGCGTCGAACTCCGTGACCACCTCAGCCTTGGTGGTCAGCACCGGATCACCGAACAACCGGATGGGTTGAACCGACACGCGAACTCCCTCACAGACTCACAGGACCGGCCCAGTCTACGGGCGGCCCCGCGCGGTCCGGGTCAGAGCGGCAGGCCGTGGCGGGTCAGGTGGGCGCGCAGGGTGGGCGCGTCGGTGAACAGCTCGGCGTGCAGGCCGACGGCGCGGGCGGCGTCGACGTTGTGCTGGACGTCGTCGGTGTAGAACGTGCGCGCCGGGTCGAGGTCGTAGCGGTCGATCAGGATCCGGTACAGCTTCTCGTCCGGCTTGGTGACCTGCTCGACACCCGACACCACGACGCCGTCGAACCGCCGCAGCTCCTCGAAGGTCCGCGTGGCGACCTCCCACTTCTCGGCCGAGAAGTTCGTCAGCGCGTACGTCGGGACGCCGGCGGCGCGCAGCTCCTCGTGCAACGCGACGGTGCCGTCGATCAGGCCGCCGACCATCCGCAGCCAGTGCTCGTCGTACGCCGAGATCCACTCGGCGTGCTCGGGGTACCGCGCGGTGAGCTCGGCGACCGCCTCGGCCCAGGGACGGCCCGCGTCCTGCTGGAGGTTCCACGCCGGCGTGGTCACCTCGGTCAGGAACCACGCGCGCTGCGCGGGGTCCGCGATCAGCTCGTCGTACAGGTAGTTCGGGCTCCAGTCGAGCAGCACCCCGCCGATGTCGAACACCACCGCGTCGATGCCGGACACTCGCGTCTCATCGGTCACGAGCGCCAGCCTACGAAAGCACACCAGCCAGGCCCGGCGTGGCCGCGAATCCACAGGGGCGGCAGCACCGGGCCGGGTGCAGCCGTCAGGCCGCGACCGGCTCGGTCTCGTCGCACGGGTCGACCGGCGTGCCGTCGACGGCGGCGCGGCGGCGCAACGACGGCGCCAGGGCTAGTTGGGCGGCGAACAGGGCGCAGCCGAGGACCGCGCACGCGGACCACAGGACGGTCCGGCCGGCGGTCTGCAGCACGGCGGTGCCGACCAGCGGGCCCAGGATGCTGCCGAAGCCCCAGGCAGTGCCGGTCAGGCCCATGTACCCGCCG
Organism: Kribbellaceae bacterium; assembly: GCA_036506875.1. GTDB lineage: Bacteria > Actinomycetota > Actinomycetes > Propionibacteriales > Kribbellaceae > DASRHY01. The sequence continues at coordinate 4,964 of DASXRB010000112.1, forward strand.
CGCAGGTCGGTCGGCGCGAGGTCCGCGACCACCGCGCCGAAGACCATCGCGAACCCGATCTCGCCGACCGTCCACACCACGACCGTCGCGGCATACCCCCACCACTGGTGCACCAGCCCGCCGAGCCCGAAGCCCAGGCAGACCAGCAGCATCGACACCGCCAGCACGGCCGAACGGTCGCGATGGTTCAGCAGTCGCCCGGCGAACGGCTGCACCAGCACGATCACGACGCCGTTCAACGCGATCACCAGGCCGTACGTCGAGCTGGCGAGCCCGTCACCCGCCATCACCAGCGGCAGCGTCGAGTACCCCTGGAAGTAGACCGCCGCGTACACCACGTTCACCACGATGAGCAGCAGCAGCGTGCCGTCCCGTCCGGCCACCGGCAGCAGCGCACGCCGCCCGGTCACCGCGACCTCGGGCCGGGTCTCCGGCACCACCCGCCAGATGATCACCGCCGCCGCGACCGACGTGGCCGCGTTCAGCCAGAACAGCAGCCCGTAGCCGATCCCCGCGAGCACCCCAGCGCTCACCGTCGAGATCGAGAAGCCCAGGTTGATCGCCCAGAACAGCAGCCCGTAGGCCCGCACCCGCTCGTCCGGCCCGAGCAGATCGGCCACCGTCGCCGACACCGCCGGCCGGAACATGTCGCTCAGCAGCCCGACGGTGAACGCGGCCGCCCAGATCGCCGCCATCGACGAAGCCTGGCCGAGCCCGATCAGCGCCGCCGCCGTACCGAGGAACCCGACCAGCATCGTGTGCCGCCGCCCGATCCGGTCGGCCAGCCAGCCGCCGGTGAACTGCGACACCACCGAGCCGGCCCCGACCGCCGCGGCGACCGCGCCCGCGGTGGCGGCGGACAGGTGCCGGTCCTGGGTGAGGTACAGCACCAGGAACGGCTGGACGAAACCGCCCAGCCGGTTGACGAGCTGGCAGGCCCACAGGGCCCAGAAGGCGCGCGGCAGTCGTGGAGGCGTCATGCGCCCACTTTCGCCGATGCCCGCGGCAACGAACCACGATTAGTCCCAGCCCTAATCGGGACCGACTACCCTGGACCCCGTGATCACCATCGAGCTGACCGCGGACGACCTGAGCCGGCTGCGGTTCGCGTTCTCGCCGATGTGGGAGACGGTGACCAGTGTGCGCGCGGTCGCGCTCGGCGCGACCGGCCTGCACCGGCCGTGGCTGCAGCGGGTCCGGCCGCGCTTGTACGGCGACGACCTGACCCTGCTGCGCGCCCTCATCCCTCCGGCCGGGTACATCCCGGACTTCCTCACGCCGGCACCGCCGCGCCGCTCCACCGGCTTCGAGTCCGGCCTCGCCACCGTCGCGGCGACCCCGCACGACCTGGTGGCCGCCGAGCTGGAACAGCTGCGCGCCGAGTGGCCGAGCCGGACGCTGGACGAGCTCATCGCCGACCCGGGCGCCGGCCTGACCCGGATCGTCGACGCGCTGCGCGGCTACTGGCGGCGGGTGCTGGAGCCGGACTGGCCGCGGATCCGGGCCCTGCACACCGACGACCTCGCGTTCCGGCTCGAGGAGCTCGCGGCCGGCGGCACCAACCGGCTGTTCCGCACCCTGCACCCGTCGGTGTCGTTCACCGGCACCCGGATCACCGTGAACCGCTCCTCGGACTGCCACGGGTCACCGCGGCCGGGTCAGGGCCTGCTGCTGGTGCCGTGCGTGTTCTCGTGGCCGGCCGCGCTGTCGATCATGGCCGCGCCGCACGTGCCGACGCTCACGTACCCGCCGCGCGGGATCGGGCGGCTGTGGGAGTCGTCCGCGCCGACCGACGGCACACCCCTGGCGGACCTGGTCGGCAAGACCCGGGCCGCGATCGTGGGCCAGCTCGACCTGCCGATGTCCACCACGCAGCTGGCCTGCCAGCTGAACCTGAGCGCGCCGACGCTGAGCGTGCACCTGGGCATCCTGCGCTCGGCCGGTGTCGTCGACTCCCGCCGCGACGGCCGCGCCGTGCTCTACGCGCGGACCCGGCTCGGCGACCTCCTGCTCGACGGCGCCCGCGACGCGGTGCCGGCCTAGGTCAGGACGGCGGGGTCCACCCGCACGCGGACGGTGCCGGGCAGCTTCTTGGTCGTGCGAGCCGCCTGGCCCTCGTGCAGCGCCCGGGCCAGAGCGGCACCGGACGCGCGCGGCACGCTCACCAGGGTCCGCACCGCCTCCGGGTCCACGGGCACCGGCCCCAGCACGCGCGGCGTCGCACCGGCCCGCGCCAGCGCGGCACCGGCCCGGGTCACCAGGTCCGCCACCGCGTCCGGCGGCCCGGTCAGCTCGGCCAGCCTGGTCGCCGGTGGCAGCCCCGCGGCCTGCCGGTCGGCCAGCTCGCGCGCCGCGAACCCCTCGGGGCTCCACCGCACGATCGCCTGCAGCGGCGCCGCGGACGGCTCCCCCACCATCACCACGGTCCCGTCGTGGCGGACCAGGGTAGCGGCGTTGAACCAGCGTCGTACCGCCTCCTCAGCCGCGCGCAGGTCGGGCCGCGCCAGTAGCAGCCAGGTGTCCAGCAGCAGCGCCGCCGCGTAGCCACCGGCCGCCCACGGCTCCGCCCCCGGCGTCGCGACCACCAGCGCCGGCCCGTCCGGTACGTCGTCCAGCACGGTGTCCCCGCCCGACGTCCGCACCGGCACCCCGGGGAACGCCCGGCCGAGCTCCTCCGCGGTCCGCCGCGCCCCGACCGCCGCCGCGCGCAGCCGCCGCCCGCCGCACTCACCGCACGCGTACGACGCTGCCTCGGTCCCGCACACGCCGCAGGCCGGCGCGGAGTCAGGTCCGGTACGACGAAGAGGCCCGCCGCACGCCGTGCACCGCGCGGGCGCACGGCAGGTCTGGCACACCAGGCTCGGCTGGTAGCCGGCCCGCGGAACCTGCACCAGCACCGGCCCGGCCTTGAGCCCCGCCCGCGCCACCTCGAACGCGCGGTGCGGCAGCCGGGCCGCCCGGGCCGCGCCGTCGCGGGCCAGGTCGGTGTCGGACTCGCCCGACACGTGCACCGCCGGAGCGCTCGCGCGCACGGCGGCCCGGTCCGCTGTGAGCACGCGCGCCCAGCCGGTCTCCAGCAGCGCCGCCACCTCGGCGGACCGTGCGGTGCTGCCGAGCAGCACCGCGCAGCGCTGCCGGTGCGCGCGCAGCAGCAGCACCTCGCGGGCGTGCGGGTACGGCGCCCGCGGCTCGGCGTACGAGTCGTCCGCGTCGTCCCAGATCGCCACCAGCCCGAGATCGGCCACCGGAGCGAACGCCGCCGCCCGGGTGCCGATCACGACTTTCACGCGGCCGCGCAGCGCGGTCAGGAAGGCGCGGTAGCGCGCGGTCGGCCCGAGGTCGGCCGACAGGGTGACGAACCGCTGCGGGCCGAGCGCCTCGGTGCACGCGGCCGCCAGCCGGGCCAGGTCACGCGCGTCCGGCGCCAGCAGCAGCGCGCCGCGGCCGGAGTCCAGCGTCGCCCGCGCCGCCTCCGCGAACGCGCGCGGCCAGTCCGCGCCGGGCAGCGCGGTCCACGCAGCCCGCGGCGGCGTCCGGCCGCCGGCGCCGGTCAGCGCGTCGAGGAAGGACCCCGCATGGGTGTACGACGACCACGCGGCGCGGCTCGCGGGCGGCAGGTCCGGCAGCGGCGTGATCGGGCACGGCTCGGACTCGGCCTTCGCGTGCCGGGGCGGGACGGCGAGCCGGGTGACGTCCGCGAACACCCCCGCGTACCGGTCCGCGACGGCCCGGCACAGCCCGGCCACCTCCGGGCTGAGCGCCTGTTCGGCCGACACCACCCGGCGGATCCGCTCCATCCGCCCGTCGTGCGCCGAGGCGTCGACGCGCTCCAGCACGAAGCCGCCGACCTCCTTGCCGGCGAACCGCACCTTCACCCGGCACCCCGGCCGGGCCAGGTCGCCGAGGTCTTCCGGCACCAGGTAGTCGAACGGCCGGTCCAGGTGCGCCAGCGACACGTCCACCGCCACCCGCGCGACCGGGCGCACCGGGGCGAGCCCCGGCGGCTGCTTCGTCGCCGTCCGCCGGACGGCCTCGCGCAGCAACGTCAGCTGCTGCCCCCCGCCGTCACCGTGCGCCACCCCGAAACTCTAGCCCCGCCCACCCTCCG
>DASXRB010000113.1:0-4001 GCA_036506875.1 Kribbellaceae bacterium
GTGGGACCGCCTTTCGTGGGACCGTCTTGCCCTCGCGCAGGTCGATGATGCGGTCGAAGCGGTCCTCGTCGACCACGAAATGGCTGATGATCAGCACGGTGCGGCCCTGTGCCCGCCGCGCCGCGACCAGCTCCCAGAACCGTTGGTAGGTGTCGAAATCAAACCCGGCATAGGGTTCGTCCAGCAGCAGGATCTGCGGGTCGGCGAGCAGGGCCAGGCCGAGGTTGAGCTTGGCCAGCGTGCCACCGGACAGCCGGTCCGTGCGGGTCGCCGCCCAGCGCCCGAAGCCCAGCGCGTCGTACAGCTCGTCACGGGCGCGGAGCGCCGCCGGGGCGCTCATCCGGTACGCACGCGCGAACAGCTCGAAGTGCTCGTCACAAGTCAGCCGCTCGTACAGCACCGGCTCCTGCGGGCAGTAGCCGAGCCGTCCAGACACCGACACGGCGCCGGCGTCCGCGGCGAGCGCGCCGACCAGGATCTTCATCAGGGTGGACTTGCCGGAGCCGTTCTCACCGACGAGGCCGACCACCTCGCCGGGTCGCAGGCTGAGATCGACGCCGCGCAGCACCGGAAGGTCGCGCCGCGCCGGCCACAACCCCTGCCGGAACGTCTTCTCGATGCCGCGGGCAACGAGTGCCGGACCCGGCGAGCCGGCCTCGTCGCCACGGCGGGTCGTGGCCGGCGCCGGCGAGATGACAGCGGGGTCAGGCATCGCAGGTCGCCCCGTCCCAGCCGGCAGCTCCATGGTGCATGCCGGGATTGTGCTCGGCGCTGAACCCGACCTGCTGGGCACACACGCGGACGTGCTGGCCGAAGTCGTCGCCGGCGGACGGCACTGCCTCCGCGCCGGCTGTGGATACCGTGACGGCGGCCGCGATCGCAGCCGTCCGCAGAACTCCGCGCAGGTGTCGCATCAGGTGCTCCTCGTGTCGTCGTCGGTGTTCGGGAATCGCGGGTGCCGGCGGCGACGGACCGTCGTCGCCACGAGGATCCGGGATGCGAGTGCGAGCGTGAGCAGCCCGGCGAGGGCGCTGACCGCGACGGTGATGCCGGCGAGCGGGCCGGCCGGTGCCGCGATCGCGCGCGACAGCACGCCGGTGGCGATGACGGTCGCGGCGACCAGCAGCCAGAAGTTGCGGCGCACCCGGGCCGCGGCCGCGTTCTGGTCTGCCAGGAGTGCCGGCGTGTGCGGCTTCATCTGCGTCACCCCATGAGGTGCTGCGCCGGCGTGGTCAGCAGCGTCAGCAGCGAGAGCACGATGATGGCGAGGACGATCGCGGCGGCGAGGCCGATCGCGACCGGCCGCCGGCGCCAGTGGCGCTCAGGGCCGCGGTCGACGAACGGAACCGCGACCAGCACCGCGAACAGCACGGCCGAGCCCCACAGGATCCCGGACAGTCCGAGCCAGTTCTCCAGTGTGAACATCCACCAGAACATCCACGGCGGCTTCGTGACCTCGATCCCGGCGACCGGGGTCGGTCCGACGGCCGGCGGGACCAGTACCGCCAGGATCATCAGGCCCGCGAGTAGCACGAGCGCGAAGGCGCTGATCCGGCGCAGGTGATGCGTGAACGGTTCGGTCGGTTCGTCCGGCCGGGCCTGCTCGCCCGCGTGCGACAGCCGGTCGCCCGACGGCCGCGGTTGCAGGGCGGGATGCGGGCTGATCCGGTGCCGCTTGATCAGCAGCGCGTGCAGCGTCACGAGGCCGAGCAGCAGCACCGGGATGATGACGACGTGCGCGGCGTAGAGGCGGACCAGGATCGGGGTGTGCTGGGCGAACTGCGGTGAGAACCAGAACCCGGCGCCGCCGAGCAGCTTGCCGATCTCCAGGTTGTGCTCCAGGGCCTCGTACCCCTCCTGGTCCCACTTGAGCACGGTGCCGGTGAAGACCGCGCCGATCGTGAGGGCGAACATCGTCACGCCGATCAGCCAGTTCGCCTCGCGGGGCCGCTTGTAGCTGCCGTGGAACACGACCCGCAGCAGGTGCAACGCGGCCAGCACGTACATCGCCTGCGCGCCCCAGTAGTGCACGCCGCGGATGAGCCGGCCGAGGAAGACGTTGAGCTCGATGTCGCGGACGCTGGCGTTGGCGACCTCGGGCGTGGGGTTGTAGAACTGCGCGAGCACGATGCCGGTGGCGATCAGGATGAGCAGCGTGGCGGCGGTCAGGCCGCCGAGGCTCCAGGTCAGGTTGTTGGCGTGCTCGGGCACCGGGTAGCGCAACGCGTCGATCCCGAGCCGTTCGTCGACCGCGGCGACCAACCGCCGGCCGGCCCCTGGGGCGGCCGCGGGTTCCGCGGTGCGGCGCGCGGCCCGGTGCCGCCGCGGGTGCGGGATGGTGGACATCTACGGCCCCTTGTCGGTAGGAGCGCCGGCGAATCTGCGGCGCAGTGCGCGGATCGTGTCGCGCGGTCGCCAGCGCCAGCCGAGCACCAGCCCGGCGAGCGCGAAGGCGGCGGCGATCCCGAGCACGACGATGTCGGTGCCAGCCAGGTCACCGCGTCCGGGCAGCGGGTCGACGGTGACGTTCGTCCCGGTCTGCTCGCCCGTCGCCAGCTCGACGTTCGTCGCTCCCCCGGGCACCTGCAGGATCGGGTGGACGTCGGTGCCGCTCAGGTCCGCCCGGGCGCCGATCGCGCGCTGCAGAAGGGATCGGCACCCCATCATGTCGTCGCGCTCGAGCGCCTCGCCGGCCTGAACCACCAAGGCCGTCACGACCCCCGCCTGGTCCTCGGCCTCGGCGGCGTCGTCCACCTTGTCGGTGATCGTGTCCATGTCATCGGGCGTGTTGACGATGTAGGCGATCGCCTGCCGCACCAGATCGATCGCCGGAAGCTCCTGCTCCCCGCCGTGCGCGAAGGCGACGGACGCGGGCAGCACGGTGAGCGACACGGCCATGAGCGCCGTCGCGAGCAGACGGATCCGAAACACCAGAGTCACCCCCTCCATGCCAGACGGGCTTCTCCTCTGGCTTCAACAGCAGCGCCGGAGCCGTGACTCCGGCAGGGCCCAAAGTCACCCGCCCAGCAGGCCCTTCTGCCGCGACCGGCGGTCGCCACGCCTGCGTCGAGCGCGGTCATCGCATGGTCCGATTTCCGGTGCGCCTGGCCGACCGGGAACGGCCGGGAAGATCCGGGTTGGCGCCCAGATGACCAGGCCGAGGAACGCCGCCCAGAACCCGATCATGAGCACCCAGCCACCGACACCCATGCCGTTGCAGACATCAGGCTCACCTCCCGCGATCCGCGCCGCGGACACATCCCCGTCCGCATGGACAAGCCTGGTCGGGCCGGATGGAGATAGGAGGCGTCGAGCACTGAAGGTTCGCTGAAGCCCGCCGGGCGGGCGATGGGGCGCAAGCCCCGTGTGGCAGGGACGATCGGCCCTACCCCATGGGGGTATATGCCGACGAGCGTGGCCTTGTCCGTCGTCGCCAGCCGGCAAGGAGTTCATCATGAGCACGGCCGACCTACTGGTTGTCTTGGTCTCCGCGGGGCTCATCGGCGCGCTGGTCTGGTTCTTCTTCGGGCCCCGCCGTAGTCGCTCCGCTCGATTGGACGATGGTGTGCAGCGGGCCGAGGTGACGGTGCGGGGCGGCTACAGCCCGGATGTGATCCGGGTGCGGCAGGGCGTGCCCGTGGAGATGGTCTTCGACCGGCAGGAGAGCGGTGAGTGCACCTCGCGGGTGGTGTTCCCGGAGTTGCGGGTCAGCGCGGCGTTACCGGCGTACGAGCGGACCACGGTGCGGCTGACCCCGCGTACGGTGGGATCGGTCGGCTTCGCGTGCGGGATGAACATGATCCACGGCAGGCTGATCGTCGAGCCCGGACCGCAGGGTGCCGTCACGGGTGAGGTGTCGCACGACGCGGGGCCGCCCGTAGCGACGAGTGAGCGGGCGGCGGCCGAGGCGGAGGCCGTTGAGGCCGCCGAGCGCCGTGCGGAGATCGCCGACCTGACTCGCAGGGTGGTGGTCGGCGCGGTGCTGACCGCGCCGGTGCTGT
>DASXRB010000114.1:0-11141 GCA_036506875.1 Kribbellaceae bacterium
GCACCGCTGTTCCTGGACGGCGAGGAGGTCGCCTGCTGGTTGCGGACCCGGCCGGGCACCCGCCCGATCGTCGTACACCCGGCGTGGCGGACCGACATCCCCACCGCGCTCCAGGTCGTCGAGTCCGCACTCCGCGGCCGGCGCACCCCGGAGCCCCTGAGGCTGGCCCGCCAGGCCGCCCGCAGGACCCGCACGTCAGCGCGGTAGGCAACCGCTCACGGGCGGGGTCAGCTCGAGAGTTGCGCCTCGGCGTCGGCCAGGAGCTCGGTGATGCGGGTGGCGAAGGCCACGTCGACCGGGTGGGGGTCGCCGGACTCGGCGGCAGTGACGAGCTCGGCGGCGGCGGTCGCCAGGGCCTGCTCGGCGGTCGTGTACCGGTCCGGGCTGAGCGTCGTACCGGAGTCTCCCCACAGGCCGAGCTCGAACGACGTGCCGGCCGGAGGTGCGAACAATGACAGGCTCGCCGTGCTCGACGCGCCCGACTCGTGCGTCACCACCAGGTGCACGAGGTCCCCCGCGCCGCCGACGGCACGCAACGAGGCGATCGGCCCGAGCGTGGCGGTCAGGTTCGACAGCGCGTGCGGGCCGATGTCCCACAGCGCGCCGCGCTCGCGCCGCCAGGGCGAGTCGCCGAACGGGTTCCCCGGCGCGTCCAGCGACGCGATCATCCGCACCCAGGCGCCCCGCCAGCCACCCGCGCCGGCGACCGACGAGAACCACTCCCGCGCCTCCGGCGTGAACCGGTCGGTGAAGAACACCACCGACGCGACACCCTCCGCCTCGACCTCGGCGGCCAGCTCGCGGGCGTCCTCGACCGTGATCGCGACCGGCTTGTCGAGCAGCAGGTGCTTCCCGATCGCCGCGGCCTGCAGCGCCATCGGCGCCTGGACGTCGGGCGGCACCGCGAAGGCGACGGCGTCCACCACGTCCAGCAGCGCGCCGTAGTCGTCGTAGCCCTCGACCCCCAGCCGCTCGGCCAGCGCCTGCGCCCGCGCACCGTGCCGGCCCCACACGCCGACCAGCTCGACGCCGTCCGCCGCGAGCAGTCCGGGGCCGTGCGCCATCGACGCCCAGGGACCGGTTCCGACCAGGCCGAACCGCATGTGTGACCTCCGGATGACAGGGCGATATCGCTTTGGCCACGACCATAGCCCGCACCGTAAACGGCTTGGTTGAAGCCCCTTCGCGGGTGTCAGACTCGCGGCCATGGAGCTGCGTGACCGGTGGAATCACCTGCTGCCGGACGCGAAGCCGCTCGGCGAGGATCTGCTGGCGCGTTATGCCGAACCGCACCGGGCGTACCACGACCAGCGGCACCTCACCGAGGTGCTGGAGACCATCGACGCCCTCGAGGACGAGGCGCAGAACGCCGACACCGTCCGGTTCGCGGCCTGGTTCCACGACGCCGTCTACGACCCCGAGGCGGGGCCGGGCGAGAACGAGGAGGCGTCGGCGCAGCTGGCCGAGGCCGAGCTCGCGGCGTACGGGCTGGACGCCGAGCAGGTCGCCGAGGTGGGCCGGCTGGTCCGGCTGACCGCGGCGCACCACTGCGACGGCGACGACCGCAACGGCGCGGTGATGTGTGACGCCGACCTGCGGGTGCTGGCCGCCGGCGAGCAGCGGTACGACGAGTACGCGCGCGACGTGCGGCGCGAGTACGTGCACGTCGGGGACCGGGACTTCGCCCGCGGCCGGGCGGCGATCCTGGAGCGCATCGCCGAGGGGCGGATCTACGCCACGGACCCCGCGTACGAGGCCTGGGACCTGCCGGCCCGCAAGAACCTGGACCGCGAGCTCGCCGAGCTGCGGCCGCAGACCGTCAACCGCTGGGCCGGGCTGGTTCCGCTGGTGTACCTGGGCGCAGCGCTCGGACTGGTGGTCGGCGCCGCGCTGCTGCTCGGTCGCGGCCTCGCGGCGGCTCCCAGCTGGCCGGCACCACCCGGCAGCGAGCACGAGGTCGCCTGGTGGATCCCGGTCGTCGGCGCGGCCGCGGCCGGCATCGCGCTGGCCGCCTGGGCACGACGGACCAGCTCTCGGGTGATGCTCTCGCTGTGCGCGCCGATCGCGCTCGCGGGTGCCGCCGGCATCGCCGTCAGCTGGGCGCGCTGGCCCGAACCACCGGCCGGTACCGCGATGAGCGAGCGCTGGCCGTACCTGCTGCTGGCCTCGATCGCCGGGCTCGCCGGCGGTCTGCTGCTCGCGATCGGCTGCCGGCTGCGCACCGCGACGGCGTACTCCGGCCGGCCGCCGCTGCCGGCCGGCATCGCGGTCGTCACCGTGTTCGGCCTGCTGCTCGGCTGGGTGGCGCTCGCCGCCGGGGTTCCGTTCGTCGAGGCGCGGCTGTCGGAGGCCAACACCAGCAGCGCGGTGGCGACCGCGCCACCGGCCACCGCCGCACCGGTCCGGCTCGACGGCGAGCTGGCCTGGACCCGGGACGTCACCGGGAAGGGCGCCGCGGTCGGCACCGCCGGCGGCGTCGCGGAGCTGCGACCGGACGGGGTCGTCACGCTGGACGCGGGTACGGGTGAGCCGCGCTGGACCTACCGCCGGGCCGACGTGACCGGCGCGGACGGGCCGGCCGGGCACGGGCTGGTGGTCTCGGCCGACGGCACGGTGCTCGCCGTGCACCTGCCGGCCGATCGCCGGGTGCGGCTCCCGACGTACGCCGTGCTGGACGCGGTCACCGGCCAGGTGCTCGCCGAGCTGCACGCCGACGGCGCCGCGCTCGCGGTCGACGCCGGGACCCTGGTGGTCGCCGACGGCGACGAGGTGACCGGCTACTCCGTCACCGGATCCGACCCGTGGCACGCTCCGCAGGACTGTCCCGCCCAGCAGGCCGCGATCGCCGGCGACACCGTCGTCCTCGTCAGCTCCTGCGGGACGCCGGCCTCGGACAGCGTGCGCGGGCTCGCCGCCGCGGACGGCCGGTCGCGCTGGCACACCGAGCTCAGCGGCCACGCGATCCCGGCGTACGACGCGAGCAGCCCGTCGGACTACCGGGTCGGCGCACTGGCCGCGATACCCGGCACCCGGCAGGTCGTCGGTCTGGGCCGGAGCGCGGCCGGCGGCGGCACGCTGTACGAGTGGGTGGTGGACACCACCAACGGCGCCGTGGTCTGGTCCGCCCCGCTGCCCGGCTCACCCCGGCCGGGCTTCGGCCCGCAGGGCTGCCGCCCGGGCCTGCTGACCAGCCGCGCCAGCCTCGTCGTCGTCGCCTGCCGCGCCGCGGTGGCCGGCAAACCCCAGGTGTACGACGTGGTGGCCGCGAACCCCGCCGACGGCACCCCGCAGTGGCACCACCTGGTCGACGTCCCGGCCGCGCAGCAGAGCCCGGACTTCCCCGCCGAGGGTTTCGCCCTCCTCCCCGACGGCCGCGTCGCCACGCTGCTGATGAACGCCGGCCACTGCGCCCCCGCCACCATCGGCACCACCGGCGTCACCCCCCACCCCCTGACGACCCCCACCTCCATCGCCTGCGACGCGCCCCGCGTAACCGTCGCCGCCGGCCACCCCGTCGTCACCACCCCCACCCAGCTGCTGGCCCTCCGCTGAGGCCGGACGGGGTCAGCCGGGCTCTTTGCGGTGCCGCAGGCCCGACGCGATCAGGCGTCGTACGAGCTCGCGGCTCGGCACCGGCACGGCGCCGGCGGCCACCAACGCGTCGTACCGCTCCGAGGGAACGTCGTAGTGGTCCCGGTCGAAGCCGCGCCCCGGGATCCCGCAGGACCGGGCGAAGTCGTGCAGCTCGTCCAGCGAGGTGTCGCTGACCAGGTGCGACCAGACCCGGCCCCAGCCGGGCCACTCCGGCGGGTCGATAAGAATCATGCGCTGCTCATGCGCCGGCCGCTGCCCGGGCGAGCCGGTCGCCCTCGGCGTCGAGCAGGTTCCGCCAGGCGCGCACGAAGCGCTCGTCGACGTACGCCTTGGTCCACGAACCGTCCTTGCGCACCGACGCGCCCACGTGGAACCGGCTGATCCCGGCGCCGAGGAGCCACGGCACGTGCTCCGGCCGCAGGCCGCCGCCGGCCATCGCCAGCCGGGCGACCACCGGGTCCCGGCCGGCCAGCCGGCACAGGTCGTCGAGCCCCTCCGGCACCCCGCGCACCGAGCCCGCGGTCAGCACGCAGTCCAGGCCGGGCAGCTCGCGCAGCGCCCGCCACGCCGGCCCGGCCTCCAGGGTCGCGTCGATCGCGCGGTGGAAGGTCCACGGCGTACCGGGGAAGGCCGCGGCCAGCGACGCGCACGCCTCCACGTCGACCGCGGCGTCCGGGGTGAGGAAGCCGAGCACGAAGCCGGACGCTCCGGCCGCCAGGTACGACGCGACCATGCCCCGCAGCCGGGTCAGGTCCGCACCCGTCGCGGTGAACGTGTCGGACAGCCGCAGCATCACCCGCAGCGGGAGGTCGGTACTGCGGCGCATCGCGCTCACCGTCGAGACCGACGGACTGAGCCCGTCGGCGTTCATCGCGGCGCAGACCTCGAGCCGGTCAGCGCCGCCCGCCTGGGCGGCCTCGGCGTCGGCGGGATGCAGGGCGATGACTTCCAGCAGTGTGCTCATGTCTGCGCCCATCATGACGGGTCGGGTGGGGCCGCGGCCCGGAAACCCGCCCTTGTGTCCGTGGATGATCTTCTGTATCGTTCTACTAGATCGATTTAGTAAATCGATACAGAGTCCGTTTCGAGGAGGTGTAGGGCGATGGCACCCACGGTCACGATCAAGACCGTCGCGCAGGCGGTCGGCGTCTCACCGTCCACGGTGTCGAACGCCTACAACAAGCCCGACCAGCTGTCCGCCGCCCTGCGCGAGCGCATCCTGCAGGTCGCCGACGAGCTCGGGTACGCCGGGCCCGACGCGTCCGCCCGGGCCCTGCGCAGCGGCCGGGCCGGCTCGATCGGCGTGCTGTTCACCGACCGGCTGTCGTACGCGTTCTCCGACCCGTTCGCGGTCGGCTTCCTGGCCGGAGTCGCGGCCGAGGCCGAGCACACCGGGACCAGCCTGCTGCTCATGCCGGTCAGCACGCCGGACGACGAGCCGGCCGCGCTCGCCGTACGGCAGGCCTCCATCGACGCCGCCGTCGTGTTCTGTGTCGAGCCCCGCCACCCGGCGCTCGCGATCCTGCGCACCCGGGGCATCCCGCTGGCCAGCACCGATCGCAGCGACGACCCGGACGCGCGCTGGGTCGCGATCGACGAGGTGGCCGCGGGCGCGGCCTTGGGCGAGCACCTGGCGAGGCTCGGCCACCGTGACATCGCCGTGCTGGTCGACACCAACGCACCGGCCGGCTCCCAGGCGCAGACGCTGGGCAGGTCGGGTGTCGACTGTGTCGACTGCGGCCTGCGAATCGACGGCCTGCGGAGCGCGCTGCCCGATGCCGAGGTCCGGATCGTCAGCGGCGGCCACAACGCTGTCGCGTCCGGCCGGGTCGCGGCCGGAACGGTGCTCGACGCGCAGGACCGGCCCACCGCGATCGTCGGGCTCAGCGACGTGCTCGCGCTCGGCGCGATCGAGGCCATGCGGACTCGCGGCCTGACGCCCGGCCGCGACCTCAGCGTCAGCGGTTTCGACGACATCCCGGCCGCCGGGGCCGCCGGTCTCACCACCATCCGCCAGCCGATCGCCGAGAAGGGCCGCCTGGCCGCACGCCAACTGCTCGCCCCGGACAGCGTCGACCCGCAGATCCTGCTGCCGACCGAACTCGTCGTCCGGTCCAGCACCGGCCCGGCACCCCGCCGGTAGCCACCCACCTCAACCCAGAAGGGAGCGCTTCATGTCGTTCTTCCTCACCACCGCCGCGGTCGAGAACACTCGCAGCCTGGCGCAGTCCGCGCTGCCCACCGCGCCAGTCGTCCCGGACGAGCCTCGTACCGGCAACCGGCCCAGCCTCCGCCTCCGCGTGAGCGAGGCCCTGCGGACCGCGGCCCACCACGAGCTCCGCCTCGCCGACCGTCTCGACCCCACCCCCCGCTGCGAGCCCCAGCCGAGCTGACCGCTCGTACGACGTGCCCGCGCGGGGGTACGTCGACCGGGTGACCCGGCGCGGCTGGGACCCGCACGACGACCCGGCCACCGGCGTGCCGACCGGCAACCAGTTGCCCTCGGCAACGCTGGTGACCGGCGTCGTCTGCCGGAACCCGTGCGGCCTCGGCGTTTGCGCCTGACCCTGCGCGCATCCGGTCTCTCGCAAGCACCATCGGCCGGCAGGGCTCGTGGCATGGCGTGGTCAGTCGGGCCCGATGAACGGCGACACGCCGGCGCGGAAGGGCCCGATCAACGGAATGGGGGTCAGTCCACGGCCCGGTCACCCGTCGTACCGTCCGCCCCGCACGATGCACCGGCGCGCGACCGCCACCCCGCAGCGGTATCTCTTCCGTCACCGGCTCATGATGGCGCAGGCGTTCGTCGGTGGGATGTGTCAGGCTGACGCCGATGTCATCCGCTGACGTACTGCTCGCCGCTCGCGCGCTGGTCCTGCACGACCTGGCCGCGCGGGGGCTCGACGACGCGCACATCGTGTCGCTGCTGGAGGACGCGGTCGCCGGGCGGCAGTGGTGGCTGGACCAGTGGCCGGACGGCGCGGAGCACATCGCGGGGCTGGTCGCGCAGGACGTGCAGGACCGGCTGGTCGACGGCCGGGTGCGCTGGCCGCGGTGCACGGCGTGCGACGACCTCACCGAGCACGAGCTGCGGATCGAGCCGGAGCTCGGCCCGGACCCGCACTGGGTCTGCGAACGCGCCGGCATCAGCGTCGCCCCGCTCGGCCGCCTCACCTGACGCCCGCGCCGGAGACCAGCCTGGCCGCCACACCCTCACGGCGATAGCCTCCGCTGTGTCAGCTCCACCAGCGCGCGGGAGGAAGCACATGTCTGTTCCGCAGGATGTCATCGGCAACGGTCCGCTCAGGGTGATCGCCCTGCACGGGTGGTTCGGCTGTGCCGCGGCCGGCTGGGGCGGCTACCGCGACCTCGTGGACGGCGAGAAGTACTCGGTCGCCTTCCTCGACTACCGCGGGTACGGCGACCGCAAGGACGATCCCGGCCCGTACACGATCGAGCAGATCGCGGCCGACACGCTCGAGCTCGCCGATGACCTGGGCTGGGACACGTTCGCGCTGATCGGCCACTCGATGGGTGGCGTGGCGATCCAGAAGGTCTACCAGCTCGCCCCGCAGCGGGTGACCGCGATGATCGGGATCGCGCCGGTGCACTGCACCCCCTTCCCGTGGAACGACGACTCGTGGAAGCTGTTCGACGACGCCGCCCAGGCCGACGGCAACCGCTTCGGGATCATCGACTTCACCACCGGCAACCGCAACACCCCGACCTGGGTGAACAAGATGGTCGCCGCGAGCCTGGCGAACTCGACTCGCGAGGCGTTCGGGTCCTACCTGGCTCCATGGGGCAAGGCGGACTTCGCGGCCGACCTCCCGGATCCGGGTCAGGCCAAGGTCAGCCTCATCGTCGGTGCCCACGACCCCGCTCTCAGCGCGGAATTCGTGAAGAACACCTGGCTGGTGACCTACCCGCAGGCCAGCCTCGACGTGGTCGAGAACGCCGGGCACTACCCCATGTTCGAGGCGCCGGTGAACTTCACGACCCTCGTGGAGAAAGCTCTCGACGCGATCTGAGCGCTCGATCGGGAGCCTCTCAGTCCCGCCCTGCGCAGCTCCGGCTAGGCAGGCAAGGTCGGCGGCAGGTCGAAGACTGGGAACAGGGTGGTGTCGTGGAAGGCGGCGACGTGGGACACCTTGCCGCCGGACACGGTGAGGACCTGGAGGGAGTGGGCGCGGAAGCCGCCCTCGCCGTCGGGGGCGTAGAGCGCGAAGGCGGGCTGGCCGTTGGCGGCGGTCCGCAGCATCCGTCCGCCGGTGGGTGACCACTTGTTCGCGACCAGCTCGACGACCGACGCACGGCCGGAGAACCAGGCCGGGATCGGCGGCATCTCCCAGACCGCGTCCTTCGCGAGCAGTCCGGCCAGCGCGTCGATGTCGGCCTGCTCGAAGGCGGCGGCGTAGCGGTCCAGCAGCTCGCGCACGTCCGCGTCGGACGGCTCGTCGAGCTCGTCGGCGACCGGCGCCTCGCGCTCGATCCGGGTCCGGGCCCGGCGCAGCGCGCTGTCCGCCGCGGACACTGACATCCCGACCAGCTCGGCGGTCTCGGCCGACCGCCAGCCGAGCACGTCGCGCAGGATCAGCACCGCACGCTGCCGCGGCGGCAGGTACTGCAGCGCCGCGATCAGAGCCAGCCGGACGTGCTCGCGCGACTCCGCAACCGCCGCCGGATCAGAGACCGTTGCGTCGGGCAACGGCTCCAGCCAGGCCACCTCCGGCGCAGCGGCATGCAGCGGCCGGGTCGAGTCGGTCGACGGCGCGCCGAGGCCGGACGGCATCGCCCGGCGGGTGCGCTGCTCCAGCGCCGTCAGGCACGCGTTGGTCGCGATCCGGTACAGCCAGGTCCGCAGCGACGAGCGCGCCGGGTCGTAGCCGTCGTACGCCCGCCACGCCCGCAGGTAGGTCTCCTGCACCAGGTCCTCGGCGTCGTGGATCGAGCCGAGCATCCGGTAGCAGTGCACCAGCAGCTCGCGCCGGTACGCGTCGGTGAGACGGGCGAAGTCCTCGCTCGTGGCCGTTTCCACTCTCGCTCCTCTCGCCGGCGCGGACGACGAGCCTGCCGGCACCAGTACATACCGCCGCCGCCCGCGAAACTCGTCGGTCTCGCCGCGACGAATCCGCCGCCGCCCGCCGGTAGGTACCAGCGAACCAGACCGACCGGAGGACAACATGACAAGAACGAGTACGACGATGAGCCCCACCCAGCGGTGGGTGCTCGTCCTGGCCGCGGTGGCCTCCCTGATGGCCGCCCTGGACACCCTCGTCGTCGCGGCCGCACTGAGCACCATCCAGCACGACCTCGGTGCCTCGATCGAGGACCTGGAGTGGACCGTCAACGCCTACAACCTGAGCTTCGCGGTGCTGCTGATGACCGCGGCGGCGGCCGGTGACCGGCTCGGCCGGCGGCGGATGTTCGCCGCGGGGCTGGCGCTGTTCACCGTCGCGTCGGCGGCCTGCGCGCTGGCCGGGAGCGTCGGCGTGCTGGTCGCCGCGCGGGTGGCGCAGGGCGCCGGCGCCGCGCTGATCATGACGCTGAGCCTGGCGCTGGTCGGCGACGTGTTCCCGCCGGAGCGCCGCGGCCTGGCGATGGGGCTGCTGCAGGGCATCACCGGGCTGGCGGTCGCGAGCGGGCCGCTGGTCGGCGGCGCGGTCGCGGAGGGCATGGCCTGGCAGGCGATCTTCTGGCTGAACCTGCCGATCGGCGTCGTCGCGGTACCACTGGCGCTGCGCCGGCTGCCGGAGAGCTTCGGCCCGGGCGGCGCCTTCGACGTCCGCGGGCTGCTGCTGGTCACCGCCGGGACGTCCGGCGTGGTCTGGGGGCTGGTGCGCGGCAACGCGGCCGGCTGGTCCAGTACGGAGGTCGCCGGGTCGCTCGCGGCGGGCGTCGTACTGCTGGCCGCCTTCGCGGCGTGGGAGGCCCGGGCGCCGCACCCGATGCTGCCGCTGCGGTTCTTCCGGTCGCGCGCGTTCTCGGCGGGGAACGTGGCGATCTTCTGCACCTTCGCGTCGCTCTACACCGCGGTGTTCTTCTTCGCGCAGTTCCTGCAGGTCACACTCGGCTACGGGCCGTTCGCGACCGGCGTACGGCTGCTGCCGTGGACGGTCACGCTGTTCGTCTGCGCACCGATCGCCGGGGCGCTCACGGACAGGATCGGCGAGCGGCCGCTGCTGGTCACCGGACTGGTGCTGCAGGCCATGGGCATGGCGTGGATCGCGCTCGTGGCCTCCGCGGACATGTCGTACGCCGACATGGTGGCACCGTTGGTCGTGGCCGGCTGTGGTGTCTCCACGGCGATGCCGTCCGTGCAGAGCTCGGTGGTGAGCGCGGTACGACGCGAGGACATCGGCCGCGCCGCGGGTGCGAACAGCATGATGCGGCAGCTCGGCGGGGTGTTCGGGATCGCGGTCGCGGTGGCCGTGTTCGCGGCGTACGGGAGCTTCGCGTCGCCGGTGTCGTTCGCGGACGGGTTCACGCCGGCGATCGTGCTGTCGGCCGCGTTCTCGCTTGCCGGGGCTCTCGCCGGGCTGTGGCTGCCCGGCCGTCGTACACCGTCCTCCGCGCACGCCGCACCTGAACCCGTCGTCACGACCACGAGCTGAGAGGTTCCCATGAGCAAGACGTCAGTGATCAGGTATCAGACCACGCCGGAGGCCGCGGCGGAGAACCGGCGGCTGATCGAGGCGGTGTTCGCCCAGCTGGCCGAGCGCGCGCCGTCCGGGCTGCGCTATACGGCTCTCCAGTTGGAGGACGGGGTGTCGTTCGTGCACGTCGTGACCGTCGACGCCGACACCGACCCGCTGCCCGGGCTGCCCGCGTTCGCCGACTTCCGCCGGGACGCCGCGGACCGCTTCGCGGTCTCCCCCGCCACCGATGGCGCCGCCGTCATCGGCCGGTACGACGGCTGAGCGGCGCGTCCGGCGGCGTGGCGGCGCGGGCTGCCACGTCGCCGGACGCGGCCGGGTTAGGGTGGCGGCGTGCGGCAGTACCTGGAGCTTCTGGACCACGTCCTGACCAACGGCACCGAGAAGGGTGACCGGACCGGGACCGGGACGCTGAGCGTGTTCGGGTACCAGATGCGGTTCGACCTCACCGCCGGGTTCCCGGTGCTGACCACCAAGAAGATCCACCTGAAGTCGGTGGCCGGCGAGCTGATCTGGTTCCTGCGCGGCGACACGAACGTGAAGTGGCTGCAGGACAACGGCATCACGATCTGGGACGAGTGGGCCGACGCCGACGGCGAGCTCGGCCCGGTGTACGGCTACCAGTGGCGGTCCTGGCCGACGCCGGACGGCCGGCACGTGGACCAGATCGCGGCCGTGATCGAGTCGATCCGGACGAACCCGGACTCGCGCCGGCACATCGTGAACGCGTGGAACGTCGCGGACGTCGACAAGATGGCGCTGCCGCCGTGCCACACGATGTTCCAGTTCTACGTCGCCGACGGCCGGCTGTCGTGCCAGCTGTACCAGCGCTCGGCGGACGTCTTCCTCGGCGTGCCGTTCAACATCGCGTCGTACGCGCTGCTCACCCAC
>DASXRB010000115.1:0-2447 GCA_036506875.1 Kribbellaceae bacterium
GGTAATATCGCCGCGAAGGTGACATTCTGGTGCGGTGGCCGCGTTGATTCGGTCACCGGAATTGTGAAACTCCAACGCCGCACCGGAAACGCCTGGATTGACGTTGCCGGACCGGTTTCCCGGCCGATACAGAACCCGAAACGGGGAAGACGCTACACCGTAACCGCAACCGCACCATGCGATAATGGGAGCTACCGGACTGCCGGGAAAGGCTACGGCTATCGCGACGGCGTAAAGTCCCAATCCACCACGTGGGAATACTCAGAGGCGGTGAAGAACCCATGCGCGTAGCGCACTGGCCAACCACGGCCGAACTTCTGCGCGCCGCCGCCGAAAAGCGCGGCGGACACGCCTTCATCTACGAACACTCCGCCGTGCTGTCCGGACACGGCCAGTCCATCAAGGTCAGCGACCTCGACGCTGACGGCATCCTGATCGAAGCGGGCTGGACACTGCGCGCCGCCGCCGACTGCGACCCCCAACCCGACGGACCGCCCTACGGCGTCGAACTCGTAGAAGCCATCATGGACGGCCACGCCCAAGAGTTCGCCGACATCACCGACACGGCCGAATGGGTCGGCGTCGGCTACCTCATCCGATCCCACACCGGCAGCCAGTCGCAAGGCATCGACGACCCTTCGCCCGGCGTGCGGCGAGTGAGTCGGACACTGCCTGCCTGGGGAGCAGACCACCCCGAGGCCGATCACGCAAGGTGACTGTGCGCAGGTTGTGCCACATGTGTCTCAGGTGTGCGGGCCGGCCCTATCCGTGCGGGCGAAGCCCTGAGATTGACACAGCGGCACAACACACGACTCACGCAGAGTGACGTCCGGCGATCCATGCTCAGACACAGGATCGTTACCAACTGGCAACATCTCAGCAACCTGGGGCGCTGTGCGGCTACCACCATCGCGCCGTCCACGAGGGCGGCATCACCGTGCAACGACAAGGCGACCGGCTCGTCTTCCACACCGCCGACGGCCGCCGGGTGAAGGCCGTCCCGCGCGCCGTCGTACGGACCGTCCCGCTCGAACGGCTCACGACGCCACTCCACCAGCCACCCCCGGTCACCCGGCACCCTCGGCGACGGCTGGACCGGAGACCCCTCCACGTCGACCATGTCGTCTGGGACCTACGCCAACGACGAAGGAGCACGACGCCGGCAGGGGTCTGAAGGCGACGGCGCCAGGTCCTACGGGAGGCCGGGCCGGTCAGTGTCAGTCGATCAGGCCGGCGTTCCGGGCGGCGAGCGTCGCCACCGCGAGATCCGCCACGGCCAGGCCGACGGACACGAACACCGTGACCTCGTCGGCGGTCTCCCGTCGTACCTCGCCGCGGGCCACCGCGGCCAGCTCGCCGGCCACATCCGCCGGCGTCATCGTCCCGGCGGCAATGGCCAGGACCAGGTTCCCGGACGCGGCCAGCGCGGCCGGGCGGTCGTCCACGACGACCCGGGCCCGGCCCATCAGCGTCTCGCCGAGCTCGCGGCACTCCGGTCCGTGCGAGCCGATCGCGTTGATGTGCGCGCCGGGCTTCACGGCGTCGTCGGACAGCACCGGCACCGAGCTCGACGTACAGGTGCAGATGAGGTCGGCGCCGGACGCGCCCGCGGAACTCGCCGAGACCACCGGGTGTCCCTCGCCGCGCAGCATCGCGACGAACCGGTCGGTGCCCGCGGGATCGCGCCCGACGACCTCGATCCGTTCCAGCGACGGCCGCACCCAGCGCATCGCGCGGACGTGCTCGCGAGCCTGCACGCCGGTGCCGAACACGGCCAGCCGGGTGACATCGTCGCGGGCGAGCGCGTCGGTGGCCAGCGCGGAGACGGCCGGTGTGCGCAGGGCGGTCAGCGCCGCGCCGTCGAGGGTCGCGACGGCGTCGCCGTCCTGGAGCAGCAGGAACCGGCCCGGGACGTCGGCGCGCCGCAGAGTCTGCCGTGGCATCGCCGCGGGTCCGTCGGCGCACGTCACCCGGAGCTCGGCGACCACCTCGTCGAACGGCGCCAGCCGGAAGATGCGGCCGGCGTCCAGCCGCGCAGGAGTCGTCATGTCGACACGGGTTGCTCGTCGTGCTCGGCCAGCGCGGTGCCGCTGAGGTGCGGCTCGGCGTCGGGCACCGGCGACCGGCCCCGGCGAGTGCGCAGCAGGTGGGCCGCGGTGCCCCAGATGCCGCGCCGGAACAGCAGGACGACGAGGACGAAGATCAGGCCGGTGATCAGCCCGGGCCCCGTGATGTCGACCGGCCCGAGGTGGATGCCGGATGTCGCGAGGTAGTCCTCCAGCTGCACGATGAGCCCCGCGCCGAGCACGCTGCCCCACAGGGTGCCGATACCGCCGAGGATGGTCATGATCACGACCTTGCCCGACGTGGTCCAGTACACCTCCTGCAGCGAGGCGAACCCGTGGCTGACGGCGTACACCCCGCCGGCCAGGCCGGACAGCCCGGCG
>DASXRB010000116.1:0-3857 GCA_036506875.1 Kribbellaceae bacterium
CCGGACAAGTTCTTCCTGCCGGGCCAGGCGGACCTGCGCTACCACTGGGTCTGCGCGCACCTCGATGCACTCGACGAGGCCGAGATGCGCGAGCTGGTCACCGACGCCTGGCGGATGTGCGTCTCCAAGCGCGCCGCGGCGGCGTACGACGCGGAGGTCAGTTGACGTCGGCGGCGATGCCGTTGGTGATGCGCAGCAGCTCGTCGTAGGTGGTGGGGAAGACCGCGTGCGGGATGCCACCGGCCGCCCAGATCTCGTCGTACGACGACAGGCTGCGGTCGACCAGCGTGCGGATCGGTCCCGGGTGGCCGACGGGCGCGACGCCGCCGATCGGCTGGCCGGTGTGCTCGCGGACGAACTCCGGCGTAGCGCGCTTCAACCGCGTGATGCCGAGCTCGGCCGCGACCTTGCCGGTGTCGACCCGGTGCGCGCCGGACGTCAGGATCAGCACCGGTGTGCCGTCGCCGTCGAAGATCAGGCTGTTCGCGATCGCGCCGACCTCGCACCCGAGCTGCTCGGCCGCCGCCGCTGCCGTCGGCGCGGCGTCGGGCAGGACACGGACGACACCGGCCGCCCCGGCCTCGGCGAGAGCAGCACTGACCTTGGCGATGTTCGGGTGCACGTCGTTCACCCGCGTGACAGTACTGCCGGCCCGGCCGGCTACGCGACCGGTTTCCGGTCGTCCGGCTTCGCGCCGGCCGGGCCGGCGTCGTACAGGGTCGAGAGCCGGCGGGTGAGCGGCGGGTCGCTGAGCAGGTCGGTGCTGCCGGCGGCCTGGTCGATCGCGCCCGTCAACGGGAGCGAGCGCAGGTACGGGTCGGTGACGGTCGCTGGCGATCAGACCGGGGTGAGGGGTGCGGCGCCGAAGGAGACGTTGAAGCGGTCGCACCAGATGCTGACGCTGCGGTACCCGCCGAGGTCGAGGTTCGCGGGCAGGGCGTAGTTCTGGCTGCCCTTGTTGCCCTTGAGCTTGCCCAGGTCGACGTACCGGCCGTCGTCGAAGGCGTGCCAGCCGGCGGTCGCGGCCGCGTCGCTCAGCCAGACGTGCAGGTCGGGGCCGTCGGAGGTGTCCAGCGACTCGATGCGCAGGATCCGGGAGCCGTCGGCGAGGCGTACGACGCTGGCGGTGCCGCTGGTGTCGTGCTCGTGCGTGACGAAGCTGCCGCGGGCGAGGGTCGCCGGTCCGCTGGTGGTGGCCGGCGGGGTGGACGACGCCGGCGGCGCCGGGCTGGTCGTCGTACCGCCGGAAACTGTCGGTGCCGCCGTCGACGATGGGGTCGTGGACAGTGACGGGATCGTGGCGCCGGCCTCGGGGAGCGGTTCGTCGACGACGGTGTCGGTGAACAGCCGCCAGGGCTGGAACAGCGGCAGCCCGACGGCGAGCGCGACCACGGCCACGCAGGCCAGGGTGATCGCGAGCGTGCGGCGGGACGGGTGTCGCATCGGCTTCTCCGGGGGCTCGGCGGCGTTGTCGTGGCCAGTGTGCCGGTGGCCGGCGCCCGGTGGGAGGCGCGCGGGATTACCGGTCGTTGACGGTTGCCGGTGGGGCGCGTTAGTGTTGTGTTGTTCGAACAGATGTTCGATCGACTCCGTGGGAGACCAAGGGGCGGAGGCGGCCGGACAGCTGGTCGGGCCCGGCGCGGAAGTTGCGGTCCGCGCCGGGAAGCGGTGGCCCCGGCGGGCCGCGGGCGTCAGCCCGGCCGCGAGCGTGGACCTCGACCCCCACGCGTGCGGCCGTGCCTGGCGCCGTCGCCCGCCGGGCCGCCCGAGCATCGAGCGGGAGGTGCAGGGGTGATGCTGCAGTACGACGAGGCCGTGCAGGTGCGCCGCGGCCCGGCGACGGGCGGCGCGGCCGGCGGATCAGGGGCCGGTGGGTCCGGGGACGTCCTCGGGGCGCCCGAGCAGTTCCTCTGGCGTGGCCGCTTGTGGCGGGTCTGCGCGGTGCGCGAGCACTGGGTGGAGAGCGCCGACTGGTGGCAGGCCGGCGACGCGGCCGGGTGGGGCCCGGACCGCGCGGTGTACCGGGTGGAGGCCGGTGCCGGGCGGCACGGCCGCCGGGAGACGTTCGACCTCGCCTTCGACGCGGCGTCGGGGCGCTGGCAGCTGGAGCGGGTGACCGGCCGATGACCGCCGCGACCGACCTCGCCCGGGCTTCGGAGGCGCTGGCCGAGGCCGAGGAGTCCCGTGACCACCTGATCCGCTACGCGTCCGCACACGTGGCCGCACTGCGTGCCGCGGCGGCGGTGCTCGCGGTCCGGGCCAAGCCGACCCCGAGCCGCCGGCCGGTCCAGCGCAACGTCTGGGTGCTGCTGGCGAAGGTGGCGCCCGAGCTCGGCGAGTGGGCCGCGTTCTTCGCGGCGGGCGCGCCGAAGCGGGCGGCCGCCGAGGCCGGGCTCACCCGGGCCGTCACCGAGCGGGAGGCCGACGACCTGCTGCGCGACGCCACGACCTTCGTCGAGCTGGTCGAGCGCAGCCTCGGCCTGCCCCGCCAGACCGTCCTGTCCCAGTCCTGGGTGCGTGCCTCGTAGCGCGAGCGACTGGCTAGTGTGTGCGGTGCGGTCGCCGGTGGGAGTGGCCGCGGCCGACTGCCCTGCGGAGGATCGTGACAATGGTCGACCGGCGCCGTCGTTCGGTGCGTACCGCGCTGGTCGCCGAGGCGCTGCGGGTGGCGCTGGCGGGTTCCGGGCGCACGGGTGCGCTGCAGATCGTGGACATCGGCGGCGGTACCGGGGGATTCGCGGTGCCGCTCGCGGTCGAGGGTCACACCGTCACCGTCATCGACCCGAGCCCGGACGCGCTCGCCTCGCTGGAACGGCGCGCGCGTGACGAGGGCGTGCAGGACCGGGTCCGGGGCGTCCAGGGCGACACCGCCGAGCTGACCGCGGTCGCGGGGGAGGCCAGCGCGGACGCCGTGCTGTGCCACGGGGTGCTCGAGGTCGTCGACGACCCGGCCCAGGCGCTGCGCGCGGCGGCCCAGGTGCTGCGCCCCGGCGGGGTGTTCAGCCTGCTCGTGGCCCAGCGCAACGCGGTGGTCCTGGCCCGGGCGCTGGCCGGGCACCTGGCCGAGGCGCACGAGGCGCTGCTCGACCCGAACGGCCGGTGGGGTACGACGGACCCGATGCCGCGGCGGTTCGACGAGGCCGGGATCTCGCGGCTGCTGGAGGATGCCGGTCTCCAGGTGCACACCGTGCACGGCGTGCGCACGTTCGCCGACCTCGTCCCGTCGGCGTTCGTCGACTCCGAGCCCGGGGCCGCGGAAGCGCTCGCGCAGCTGGAGCGGGCGGCCAGCCAGCATCCCGCGTTCCGGGCGATCGCCACCCAGCTGCACGTCATCGCCACGCGCTGAGCACCCGGCAGTGACGGTCCGTCGCCACGCCAGAACTCCCGACCAGGGTTTCGTGGACAACTCCGGCGGCTTAGACTGGTATCGGCCTATCAGCAGCGCTCGTCATGGAGGGATGTACGGTGCCCCTCTCGGAAGAAGAGCAGCGCCAGTTCGAGCAGCTCGAACGAGCCCTTGCCGCGGAGGACCCCAAGTTCGTCGCCGCGATGCGAGGCACGAACGTGCGCGTCTACTACAAGCGTCGTGCCGTGCTGGCCGCCGCCGGGTTCATCCTGGGCATCGCCGTCCTGATGACCGGCGCGATCCTGCCGAACACGATCGTCGGTGTGATCGGGTTCGTGATGATGGTCGCCTGTCTGTACGTGGCCGTTCTCAGCATCCGGCGGATCAACAGCACGTCGGACTCCGACCAGGCCGTCCCGCCCCCCTCGATCCGTAAGACCAAGACCCGGCACGAGTCGTCGGGCAGCTTCATGGAGCGGATGGAAGACCGCTGGCGCCGCCGCCGCGACGA
>DASXRB010000117.1:0-4320 GCA_036506875.1 Kribbellaceae bacterium
TGACACCGGTCAAGGAATCCGCTGCCGGCGGCACCAGCTTGACCCCGTTGACCATCCGCTCTGCCTGCCGGCACGCGGCGGCGACCACGTCCGCGAGTGCCAGGGGGCGCAGGTCGATCGTCGCTCCCGCGTCGGCGCGGGCGAGGATGAGCAGCTGTCGCACCATCCGGGCCATCCGGTCGGTGTCCGCCGCGACATCTGCCAGCGCACGTGACCGGAACGCGTCGTCGCCCTCGGGCTCGTCGAGGCGCGCGAGGACGTCGACCGTGCTGCGGATACGGGCCAGCGGCGCACGCAGCTCGTGCGAGCAGTCGGCCAGGAACTGCCGCATCCGCTGGTTCGACTGGTCCAGCGACCGGTATGCATCGTCCAGTTCGCTGAGCATCCCGTTGAACGTCTCCACCAGCTGGCCCGCCTCGTCACCGACATCACGCGACGGTACCCGCCGGCTGAGGTCGCGACTGTCCCGCACCGCGCGGGCGGCTGTCACGACCTGGCCGATCGGCCGCAGCGCGGTCCGGGCGTACAGCCAGCTGCACAGCGCCGTGAGCAGCACTGCTACGCCGATCACGCCGTTCAACAGGTTCCGCAGCGTCCGCAGCGCGCCGTATGTCGTCATCGGCGACCGGGCCACCACGCTCTCGCGATCGCCGTCGAGCGGTGCGGCCGTGAGGAACAGCGGTCGTCCTCCGACCCGGACCTCGACGACCTCACCCCGCCGCGCGGCGTCCGGGACCGGCAGCACCCGGTCGCCGAGGCTCGCCGACCTGGCAACCGGTGTGCCGTCCGCACCGGTCACCTGGAGGAAGACGTCGGGTGCGCCGAAGGTGTCCAGCTGGTACGGCCGTTCCGGCGGCGTGGCCCGGTACGCGGCGGCCCGGCGACCCACGTCCCGCTCGATCTCGGCCAGAAGGCTCTCGCGGACCAGCTGGTTGGTCACCACGCCCACCAGGACGAGCAGTACGCCGACAAGCAGGGTGAACGTGATGGCCAGCCTGGTCCGCAGCGACAGCGGCGGAAGCCGCCGGATCACGGTTCGCTCCGCAGCACGTAGCCCACGCCGCGCATGGTTTGGATCAGCGGCGGATCACCGAGCTTGCGGCGCACGTGGCCGACGTGCACATCGACCACGTTGCTGTCCACCGGAACGTCGTAGCCCCAGACGCTGCGCAGCAGCGCCTCCCGGTTCTGGATCCGCCGGGCGTTACGCACCAGGCAGGCCAGCAGGTCGAACTCGGTGACGGTGAGCTCGATCCGTCGGCCGGCTCGCGTCACCTCGCGGGTGCCGAGGTTGCAGACCAGGTCGTCGTACGACAGGCAGTCCAGCGCGTCGGCGCCGCGGCGGCGCAGCACCGCGCGGATCCGGGCGACCAGCTCGTCGAACGCGAACGGCTTGGCCACATAGTCGTCGGCACCGAGGTCGAGCGCGCCCACCTTGTCGGACACCTCGTCCTTCGCGGTGAGCATCACCACCGGTACATCGGAATACCGGCGCAGCTCACGCAGCACCTCGAAGCCGTCGAGATCCGGCATGCCGACGTCGAGCAGCACCAGGTCCGGCGCGCTCTGCCGCGCCAGGCCGAGCGCCTCGGCACCCGAGTAAGCACACGCAACGCCGAAGCCCTCGAACCGCAGCCCCCGTTCCAGCAGCGGAACCAGCTTGTGGTCGTCATCCACCACCAGCAGCTGCGGTGCCCGCGGTACGACCGAGCTGACCATCCGTTCCTCCGGCCGATGATGTGACACCACGCTACCTGGATACGACATGGACGACGCCCGCCATGAACTCGGCATGCGGCTGGCAGTAATACGCGTGGGTACCCGGTTCAGTGAACGTGACCGTGAACGCCTCCCCGGCCCTGTCGAGCACACCGTGGAAGCGACCGCTCGGTCGACGTACCTGTGTGCTCGCGGTCGAGGTGACGGTGTGGTATGTCGCGTCGTCGTTCACCCAGCGGACCGTACCGCCCACGGCGACCGTGACGTCCGCCGGCCGGAAGGCGCACGGTGCCTTGTCGTTTCCGGTCGCGCACGTGAGCCGCACCTCAACAAGCCGGGCGGCCGCATGCGGCGTGGTCCGTCGCGGCGCCGTCTGGTCAGGTGTCGCCGCCGGCGGAGCGGACGTGCCGCAGCCGCACGCCGGTCCGGCCAGAACCAGCGCGACCGCCGCCGCGTGCATCCGCACGTCAGCACGCCGGCGGCGGGGTCGGTGAGAACTCGCGGTCGACACCTGGGCTGACCTGCCGCCCGTCACGCTGCTTGAACGAGTCCGTTGCCATCCACAACAACCAGTACCCGCGGTCACCGGGCGCCTGGCCATGGCCCTTGGCGTACTCGGCCGCATCGGTGCGGTGGAAGTGCGGGAAATCCGCCGAGGGCTGCTTGGACCTGCAGAACTCGCCGCGCACGCTGATCCCGACGTACCGCAACGACTTCGCCTCGGCCGGGTCCGGCTTGTCGAACTGGATGAACACCGCGACGTCCTTGTTGACCCAGCGATACAGCCGAGGTGCGGTCTGCCCACCGGTGAGCGGCTTGTCGGGGAAGAGCGCGGCCAGCGCCGCGATGTCGGCCTTGGACAGGGCCTTCGCGCCCGGTGCGGTGAAGTCGGCCTTCGGCAGCTTCGCTCCACAACGTGGCGGTGCGGGCGTCGGTGAGAACTCGTAGTCGACACCGGGCTTCACCTGGCGGCCGTCCCGCTGGGCGAACTCGTCGACCGCTACCCAGCTGAGCCAGTAGCCGGGTGTGCCCGGCGGTCCGCCGTGACCTTGGGCGTACTTGGCCGCGTTCAGCCGATGGAAGTGCGGGAACCCGCCGTTGGCGCCACCGGGCTGGTTCTCCGCACAGAACACGCCCTTGACGCTGACACCGATGTACCGCAACGCGGTCGCCTTCGCCAGGTCCCGCTCGTCGAACTGCACGAACACCGCCACCCGGTCGTTCACCCACCGATACAGCCGCGGCGGCGTCTGCCCACCGGTCAGCGGCTGATCGGGGAACGCGGCCGCGAGCGCGGCGATGTCGGCCTTCGACAACGGGGTTCCGGTCGGCTCCGCCGGGGACGCGCTGACCGGCGGACTCGGCGAACCCTCGCCGACGCCCGGCTCATCCCCGCCCCCACAGCCAGCCAGCGCGAGTACGACGGCCGCACCGGCGGCGACGATGCGAGTGCGCGACATTTCCAGCTCCTTTCGACCCGGCGAACGTCTCCCGCTCCGCCACGCTATGTAGGTAGCCGGCCGCTGGACTTGTTGCTTTTCTAAAGACTTCATGAACGGGCAAGACTTCGTGAACCGGCGGATCGTCGGATCAGTCAGGTGCATGGCCGGAAGGCGCCAGGTGAACCACAACGCGCCGACAATCGGGCACGCGGCTCACGGATGCGGCGACGGGAAACAAGCCAGATGCGGACCGGACGAGTCGGCTGCATCGTCGGCACCGCAGCCGGCCACACCGCTGGTGCTGATCAACAGCAGGACCGTCGCCAGGTACGTGGGGAGTCGCACACCACCACGATGGCAGACGGCTCCCGTCACCGTTCTGTAAGCCCGGTTACGGTGCGCCCGCCCGCCAGGCGCAGTCTGGAACCATGGCCGGCGCCGGCGTCGGGCGTGGCCGCGGGCGGGACGACTGTCCGCACAACCACGCCATCGAGTTAGCAGCAACCGTCAGGAAGACGAACGGTGGACGATCGGCCTGCGCGGTACCGGGAAGTCCGAGCAGGACGAGGAGCACGGCGGACACCATGAACATCCCACGCATCTTCAGAGCGACCCTGGCGATGTTGAGGTCAGCGCTCGGCACGGTCGTCGGGCCCCGAAGCCGGATGCGTTGTCCGTGGACGCAGCGTCTATGGACGGCTCGCGGGCGAGCCCCTTGCCTTCGGCATCGATCCCGGGCTGCGGGGCCGACGGGACGCTCGGCTACGGTCTGATCGTTGCCCAAACCCGCGACGGACGAGTCGACCGGAGAAACAGTGATGACAGCGTCAACCACCCCGGCGAGCACAGCGACGACGCCGGCGGCGAGACCGCGTCCAGAGGTTCTGGTCTTGGATGTGAACGAGACCCTGTCCGACCTGGAGCCGATGCGGGAACGCTTCCACCAGGTTGGCCTGCCCAGGTACACGCTCGACGCGTGGTTCGCCGCCACCCTGCGCGACGGGTTCGCGCTGACCGCAGCCGGCGCCTACCCGTCGTTTCGTGACGTGGCCAGCGACGCGTTACGGGCGCTTCTCACGTCGGCGGGGGTCGACGAGGCCGCCGTCCCGGGCGCGATCGGGCAGGTGCTGGCCGGCTTGGCCGAGCTGCCCGCGCATCC
>DASXRB010000118.1:0-4128 GCA_036506875.1 Kribbellaceae bacterium
CTGTTGTGCGCCGCCCTGACCATGTCGGTGCTGCCGATCGTGCTCGTCTACATCCGCATGCAGAAGCGCTTCGTCGCGGGCCTCACCCTCGGCGCGACCAAATACTGACACCGATCCCGGAAAGGCTCCTCGTGAACACCCCAACTGGCATCCAGTACGTGGAGATCGGCGTCAGCGACCTGGCCCGGTCGCTTGACTTCTACCAAGGCCTGCTCGGGTTCTGCCCGGCTGCGGACGTCACCTGGTCACGCGCGGAAGGCGTCCGCTGGCTGTCGGCCGGTCCCGCCCTTGTCAAGCTGGTCGACGTCGGGGACGGGGATCTCGGCGGGTGGAACTACGATGACGACCTGCAGCTGGGCATCCGGCATGTCGGCTGGAAGGTCGGCGAGGTCGACCTGCAGGCCGAGCGGCTGCGCGACGGCGGCGTCGAGTTCACGATCGAACCCGAGGATGCCATCGGTGATGTCCGGCTCGCGTTCTTCCGCGACCCGGAC
Organism: Kribbellaceae bacterium; assembly: GCA_036506875.1. GTDB lineage: Bacteria > Actinomycetota > Actinomycetes > Propionibacteriales > Kribbellaceae > DASRHY01. The sequence goes on from DASXRB010000118.1 coordinate 495, forward strand.
GGCGCCCTGCTGGAGATCATCGACGGGCATTTGCACTACCACTCGACCTGGTCGGCGGAGCTGGCCGAACGGGAACGGGCCGCCGCTGAACGGCGTCCGCGTCATGCCGGCCCGAGCTTCGACCACGTCGCCGTGACGGTCTCCGATCTGAACGCGACCCTGGCGTTCTACCGGGACGCCCTAGGCTACGAGGTGATCGGCCAGCTCGACCTCGCCGGTCCCACCGGCTTTCTCATCACCTACCTGCAGGCGGGCGGGGTGGTCCTGGAGGTGTTCACCTTCTCGGCGCCCAAGACCGCCAACCCGTGGACGCCGAAGGAGCCAAGGCTGGGGCTGCGCAACATCGGCATCGGCTTCGAGGATCCTGACGCGGGCATCCGGCGGATCTCCGCGGCCGGCGCCCACGAGATCACCGGCGCCGCGGACGGTGAGGCCGGCCGGCTCCTGACCGACCTTGACGGCATTCCGCTGCGCGCGGTGCCGGCCCAATGAGCCGCTCCACAGCCGCGCTCACGAAGCGGCCCCTTGGCAGCACCGGCCTCCAGGTCACCCCGGTCTGCATTGGCGGCGCGCCGTTGGGGAGCATGCCGGAGAACTTCGGCTACGAGGTCAGCGCGGAGCAGGGCATCCGGACGGCACGCCGGGTCCTCGACGGGCCGTTCAACTTCCTCGACACCGCCGCGGGCTACACCAACGGCGAGAGCGAGCGGCGCATCGGCGCGGCGATCGCCGAGGCCGGCGGCCTACCGGAGGGCTTCGTGCTCGCGACCAAGGTCGACCCCGACCCAGAGACTGGCGACTTCTCCGGCGCGCAGGTGCGGCGCTCGGCCGAGGGGAGTCTGGAGCGCCTCGGCCTGGAGCGCCTCCAGCTGCTGTACCTGCATGACCCGGAGGTCATCAGATTCGCCGCCGGCATGGCGCCCGGCGGGCCGGTCGAGGCGCTCGTGCAGCTCAAGCGGGAGGGCGTCGTCGAGCACCTCGGGGTGGCCGGCGGGCCGGTGGAGCTGATGGCCCGCTACCTGCGAACCGGCGTGTTCGAAGTGCTGATCACCCACAACCGCTGGACGCTGGTGGACCGTTCCGCCGGGGACCTGCTCGACGAGGCCGGCGCCCTGGGCGTCGGCGTCGTCAACGGGGCGCCGTTCGGCGGAGGCATCCTCGCCAAGGGCAGCGGCACCTGCCACACCTACGCCTACGAACCCGCGGACGGCGAGATGCTGCGCCGTATCCGCGCGATGGAGGCAGTCTGCGCCGCGCATGGCGTCCCGATCGCCGCGGCGGCGCTACAGTTCTCGATGCGGGACCCGCGCATCACCTCCACCATCGTCGGCATCTCCCGTCCCGAACGGGTCGACGAGACCGTCCGCCTGGCGAACCTGCGCCTCCCACAGCAGCTGTGGGAGGCGCTGGAGCCGCTCGCCGCGCCAAAGGAGTCGTGGCAGTGGTGACCTCGGACGTGCTCGATAACGGCCTGATCCGGTTCCCCGAGGGATTCATCTGGGGTGCGGCGACCGCCAGCTACCAGATCGAGGGTGCCATCGCCGAAGGTGGCCGTGGACCTTCGATCTGGGACACCTTCGCGCACACGCCGGGCACGATTCAAAACGGTGACACCGGCGACGTTGCCGACGATCACTACCACCGCTATCCCGAGGACGTCGCGCTGCTCGCCGACCTGGGCGCGACCCACTACCGCTTCTCGCTGGCGTGGCCGCGACTGCAGCCGCTGGGACGCGGGCCCCTCAACCCGGCCGGCGTCGACTACTACCAGCGGCTCGTCGACGCGCTGCTGGAGGCGGGGGTGCAGCCCTGGGTCACCCTGTACCACTGGGACCTTCCGCAGGCGCTCGAGGACACGGGCGGCTGGCCGGAGCGCGACACGGCGCTGCGGTTCGCCGACTACGCCGGCGCGGTCTACAGGCGGCTGTGCGACCGCATCGCGTGGTGGACCACTCTCAACGAGCCGTGGTGCGCAGCGTATCTCGGCTACGCGAACGGAACCCACGCGCCGGGGAGGACCGACCCCGTTGCCGCCGTCCGCGCCGCGCACCACCTGCTCCTCGGGCACGGGCTCGCGCTCCAGGCGATGCGCGCCCACGGCCCTGGCGCCGGGAGCACGTCCTTCGGGATCACCTTGAATCTGTATCCGGTGGAACCAGCGAGCGAACAGGACGGCGACCTCGACGCGGCCCGGCGCATCGACGGGCTCTTCAACCGCCAGTTCCTCGATCCAGTCCTGCGCGGCCGTTACCCAAAGGACCTGCGCGACGACCTCTCCCTGGTGACCGACGCCGCGCACGTCCATGAGGGCGACGAGCAGACGATTGCCCAGCCGCTCGACTTCCTCGGCATCAACTACTACAGCCGCATGGTGGTCCGGGCCGGCGTCGGTCCACGCCATCAGCCGGACGCCACCTCGGTGTGGGTCGCCAGCAACGACGTGGAGTTCGTCTCGCGCGACCTCCCACGCACGGCGATGGGCTGGGAGATCGACGCTCAGGGCCTGCACGACATCCTCAGTCGCGTCCAGCGGGACTACGGTCCGTTGCCGCTGTACGTGACCGAGAACGGCGCGGCCTTCGCCGACGAGGTCGGCGCGGACGGCACCGTCGCCGACCCGCTGCGGGTGAACTACCTCGACAGCCATTTCCGTGCCGCGCACCGGGCGATCGCCGACGGCATCGACCTGCGCGGCTACTTCGTCTGGACGCTGATGGACAACTTCGAGTGGGCCCGCGGCTACTCGATGCGGTTCGGCCTGGTGTACGTCGACTATCCGACCCAGCGGCGCATTCCCAAGCAGAGCGCCCGCTGGTTCAGCGAGGTGACCCGCCGCAACGGTCTATCCGTCTGCTGACGCCAGCACGCGCTGCTCGTGCGAAGCGACGCCGTAAAGCTGTTCGGTTTCATCTCCCGGAATCTTGGCTTCCATTTTCATCTGGTACTTAACGATGGTTTGTTCGTCAGGGGAAGGTGCAGGTCACGCGAGCCGTTGGGTCAATCGGCGTGGTACGGGCCGCCCTGCTGCACAACGACCTCGCGCGGCTGCACCAGCTCGGCGATGCGGGCGGCGCGCTCGGCGGTGTAGGGCTCGATGTCCACCCATACCACGAAACGGCCCTCGCGAAGGCCGATGCCGACGCCGTGGACTCCTGGCTCGGTCCTCGTCGCCAGCAGCATGGCGGCGATCTCCTCATTGTCGGCTTGGACCTGCCGCCAGGTCCGTGGCGTGGCCCGGACCGCCAGCCGAGCTGGCTGCCTGACCCGGCTGCGCAGCACCGTCCGGTGCCGGTCGACCTCGGCGGTGAAGAGCGCGACGATGGTGACGGGTGGTTCGTTGTCCCAGTAGCAGCCGCCGAAGTGATCTGCTGCCTCGTCCCGGCCGTAGCGCTGCACCAGCTCCAGGTCGTCTCGGAGTTGGTGTTGGCCCCGCGTAACCGGATCAGTCTCGTCCATCGCGGCGACCTAGCGCAGGCGGCGTTGTGGACACGGCCGCCCGGCCGGCAGCACCAACTGCCGGCCGGCCCGCCGGATCGGTCAGTAGACGGTGACCCGGTAGGCGTTCGCCGCTTCGGGAACGGGCTGGTAGAAGGTGGTCCCGCCGGAGCTGCAGTCGCCGCTGCCGCCGGAGGTG
>DASXRB010000119.1:0-2270 GCA_036506875.1 Kribbellaceae bacterium
CGGCGGCGAGCCACCCAAGCCCAACCCGCAGGAGCAGCAGCAGATGGTGGCGTTCGCCCGGTGCATGCGCCAGCACGGCGTCGACATGCCCGACCCCAAGCCCGGCGGCGGGATCGACGCCGACGCCGGCGCGGGGGTCAACCCGGACTCGCCGAAGTTCAAGGCGGCGGAGCGGGCCTGCCAGCAGTACGAGCCACAGGGCAACAAGTCGACGCAGGGCAAGTAGGGGGGTGGCGCATGAGCACCCAGGAGACACCCAACAGAAGTTTGAGCAGACCGAAGGCACCATCCTGCGGCACATTCCCGCTAATCGCGACGATTGCGAAAGGTGGTCCCATGCACCCGGTCCCTGACCCCAGTCCGGCGGTACCGAACCGTCCGCCGGGTCTTCGGCGGAATCGCGGCAGGCACGCTCACCTGCCGGCCATGACGCTGCGACAGGAGTGGCCATGATGCTGCGACAGGCGTGGCTCCTGAGGCGGCTGGTACCGACGCTCATCGCCGCCGTGTTGCTGTGCGGCCTGATGGTGGCGGCGGGGGCGGCCGCCGCGCCAGCGAACGACCACCGTCGCGGGCACGCGGTCACGTTGGTGACCGGCGACCGCGTGCTGCTGGGACCAGCAGGCAGCATGCACGTGACGCCGGTCGCGGGCAAGGGCCGTGAGGGAATGCGGTTTTCCATCCAGCGGCAAGGCGACCACCTGTACGTCATCCCGGTCGACGCGGCGCAGCTGGTCAGCGGCGGCAGGCTCGACCGTCGCCTGTTCGACGTGGCGTACCTGGACAAGGAGGGGTACGACTCCCGCGACGACCTGCCGCTGATCGTGCAGGGTGGATCAGGCGTCCGGTCGCTGGCCGGCACGCGGAACTTCCGGGCGCTACCGGTGATCAAGGGTGCAGCCGTCCGGGTCGAGGGAGGCGGCAGGTTCTGGCGCGCGGTGGCTGGCCACGGCACGCTCGCCAGCGGGGTGCGCAAGATCTGGCTGGACGCGAAGGTCCACGTGTCACTGGACCGCAGCGTCCCGCAGATCGGCGCCCCGGACGCGTGGAAGGCCGGCTACACCGGCTCAGGTGTGACGGTCGCGGTGCTGGACTCCGGCGTCGACGCCACCCACCCAGACCTGGCCGGCAGGATCGCCCTGCAAAAGAACTTCACCGACGAGCCCGACACGGATCTGATCGGGCACGGCACCCACGTCGCGGCGACGGTGGCCTCCAACGACTCGGTCTATCGCGGCGTGGCGCCCGGCGCGTCGCTGCTCATCGGCAAGGTCATTGACCAGAGCGGATCGGGCGACGAGTCGACGCTTCTGGCCGGCATGGAATGGGCCTCGACCGAGCAGCACGCCAAGGTCGTCAACATGAGCCTGGGCACCCAGGACACACCCGAAATCGACCCGCTAGAGGAGGCGGTCAACCGGCTGACCGCGCAGAACCGCACCTTGTTCGTGACCGGCGCCGGCAACTCTGGAGGCGATGGAGAGCAGACCGTCGCCTCGCCGTCCACCGCCGACGCCGCGGTGTCCGTCGGCGCGGTCGACCGCGACGACACGATCGCGCCGTTCTCCAGCCGCGGTCCGCGGACCGGCGACTACGCCATCAAGCCGGACATCACCGCACCGGGCGTGGGGATCGTGGCCGCCCGCTCCAAGGACGGCTACCTCGGCGACCCCGGCGACACGCACATGCCGGGGACCGGCACCTCGATGTCGTGCCCGCACGTCGCCGGCGCCGCCGCGCTGCTGCTCCAGGAACACCCGGACTGGACCCCGGCCCAGGTCAAGGCCGCCCTGATGGCGTCGGCGAAGCCGACTGCCGGCGCCAGCGCCTACGACCAGGGCGCCGGCCGGGTCAACCTGACTCAAGCGATCACCCAGCGGGTCCTGGCCGAGCAGCCCAGCGTAAGTTTCGGGATCGCGCGGTGGCCACACGCCGACGACCAGCCCATCACCCGCAAGCTGACCTACCGCAACACCGGCGCCACCGACGTCACGCTCGATCTGAGCGTCCAAGCCAGCGGCCCGGACGGCAGGCCCGCGGCGCCGTTCACCCTGTCGGCCAGCTCGCTGACCGTCCCGGCGGGCGGCACCGCAAGTGTCGACGTCACCGCCGACACCCGCGGCGACCTGCCCGACGGAAACTACACCGGGCAGGTGGTCGCGACCGCGACCGACACGACGGTTCGCACCCCCCTCGCCGTCGTCCGCGAGGTGGAAAGCTACGACCTCACCGTCACCCCACTGGACCGGGACGGCAACCTCACCACCAAC
>DASXRB010000120.1:0-3880 GCA_036506875.1 Kribbellaceae bacterium
CCGTCGCCGTTGTAGGTGTACTGCTGGGAGACGGTCTGACTCTGCGCCGCGCGGTTGGGCCCGCTGAAGGAGATCAGCTGGTCGGCCTGATCGTAGGTGTAGGTGGTGGCGACGCTCTCGTTGTCGATGCCCTTGATCCGGTTGCCGCGGGTGTCGTAGGTGAACGTGTTGGTCTTCACCGATCCCTGGGTCGTCGACGTCAGCTCGTTCGCGGCGTCGAAGGCCTGCGTGACCGCCTGGCCGGCGGAGGTCGCGGTCTGAACCAGGTTGTCGCCGGCGTTGTACTTGTAGGCGCTGGTTCCGTAGCCGGTCACGCGCTGCGCGCCGTCGTATGTCAGCGCCTTGGTCGAGCCGCCTGCGGTGACCGATGACAGCAGCGACTCGCCGTTGCGCCCGTAGCTCGCCTGGCCGATCGCGTCGTCCACCGCGGTCATGGCGTCGTTCGCGTCGTGCGTGTAGTGCGCTGACGTCCCGTTCGGACGGTCGATGTCCGAGAGGTTGCCGCCGGCGTCATAGGCGAAGCGCGTCGTGTTGTCCAGCCAGTCCTTGACCGACGCGAGGTTGCCGTCGGCGTCGTAGGTGCGCTCGACGTTGCCGGTGCTCACCTGCTGCGGGTCGGCAGATCCCGAGAGGTCCAGCGGCGTCAGGGCGGCCGGGTAGGCGATGCGGGTCACCTCGTCGGCGAGGTCGTAGCTGTAGCCGGTGGTCTGGCCGGCGCCGTTGGTGGAGCTCGTGAGGCGGCCCAGCGAGTCATACGCGTAGGTCGTGGTGCCGCTGGCGTCGGTCATGCTCGTCCGCCGGCCGTCGTCGTCATAGCCGAAGCTGACCGGCTCCGGCGATCCCGTCGAGTAGGACACCGACGTGCGACGATCGATGTCGTCGTAACGATACGTCGTGACCTTGCCCGACGGGTCCGTCTGCGACGTCATGTTGCCGGCGCCGTCATAGCCGAACGACGTCTTGCGCAACAGTGGGTCGGTCACCGAGCTCAGGCGCTGCTGCGCGTCGAAGGTGTACTTGGTGACCTTCTTCAGGCCGTCGGTCTGGCTGATGGCGTTCCCGTTGGCGTCGTAGGCCGTCGCGATGACCGATCCGTCGCCGCGGGTGACCTGCGTCGGCTGGTCCTTGAGGTCGAGCACGGTCGTGGTCTTGCGGCCGTCGCGATCGGTCACCGTCGTGAGGTTGTGGTCCGCGTCGTACGTCAACAGCGTGTGCTTGCCACCTGGATCCTTGATGTCCGTCGGTTGGCCGAACGCGTCGCGCGTGAACGTCGTCGTGTACGCGGCCGGATCGGCTCCGCTCGCGTTGCCGCGCGGGGACGTCTGCGAGAGCTGGCGACCGACCACGTCGAAGGTGGCCGTCGTCCTGCGCCCCTCCGGCGTCGTTGTGCTCGTGCGGTCGCCCTGGTCGTCGTAGGCGAAGCGCGTGACGCCGCCCCGCGGATCGGTCGTCGACGTCAACTGGCCGAAGCTGTCGTAGGCGTACGTCGTGGCCGACGTCTCGCTGGTTTCCGTGAGCGTGCGCTTGGCGGCGATCAGGTTGCCCGCCGCATCGTAGTCGTAGTCGGTCCGCTGCCCGAGCGGCGTCGTGACGGACGTCACGTCGTGGGTCGAGTTGAAGGTGGACCGCGTCGTCTTGCCCAGCGCGTCGCGGACGCTCGTCCGGTTGCCTTCCGTGTCGTAGCCGAACGTCGTCTTGTGGCCGTTGGCATCGGTGGTCGAGACGAGGTTGCCGTCGCCGTCGTACTCGAATGTGCTCTGCGCCTGGACGGCGGTGCCCTGGGCCTTGATGATCGACACCGGCAGCCCGTTGACGAACCTCTCGGTCGTCACGACACCAGTCGGATCGGTGATCTTCGTCTCGTCGGCGGTGTACGCCCACAGCGTCTTCTTGCCCAACGGGTCGATCTGGGCGGTCACGCGGTTGCTCGTGTCGTACGTGTTCGTCGTCTTGCCCAGCCGCGGACTCGTGACGATCGTCATGCGGTGGCTGGTGTCGTACGTGAACTTCGTGATCCCACCACTCACGTCGGTCACCGACGTCAGGTTGCCGCTCGCGTACGCGTAGCCGACCGCTCGGCCCGCAGGATCGGTGACCTTGCTGACCGTCCCGTCGGCGTTGTGGAGGAAGGTCAGCTTGCGCCCGACCGGATCGGTGACCGTCAGCAGGCGGCCGTTTCCGTCGTAGGCGAGGGTCGTGGCGTTCCCGTTGCGATCGCCCTCGCTCTCGAGACGCCCGTTGGCGTTGAAGCGGAGGCTGCGCTGATCGGGCAGCGTGTAGGTGTAAGAGCCGTCGTCGTTGTGCTGAAGCCGCGACTGGACCCATGCGGGGTGCAGGTAGCCGCCAGAGCCGTCCGGGGCGAACGTCGCGGTGGCGCCCGTTCCGTGGGTCACCGTCACCTGGCCGGAGGTCTGGTCCACCGACAGTGACTCGCCGAACGACGAGCTCCACCCGTAGCCGAACATCCCGACCGACTGCGACCCGACCGCGGCCTGAGCGTTGTAGGTTCGCGCGAGCTTCAGGCCCACGCCCCGCCCGCCGATCTCGAAGTCGGTGTAGGTCTCGCTGAAGTTCCCGGTGGCGCAGTTGACCGGGTCGCCCGCACAGGTGCGCGGCAGGTTCGGAGCGAACTCTGGCGGGCCGGCCGGGCCGTACTGCATCGATGGCATCGGGCCCGACTGACGCGCCCAGTTCGCATGCGCCGCGACCTCGGACTCCGTCAGGGCCCGGTTGTAGATGGCGAACTCGTCGGTCGCGCCGTCGAACGGATTGCAGATCTGGTCCGGCCCGATGAAGACACCGGTGCACCATCCCGAGGCCAGGATGGGATGGGTCGGATACGTGTTGATCGCCAGGGTCGACGAGATCGACGCCCAGCGCTTGCCGTCGAGGTAGCCGGCGAAGTTCAGGCCATCGAAGGTGATGGCGACGTGATGCCACTGGTTTCGGCTCACGACGGGCGAGGGCGGCAGCTCGGTGGTCCCGCAATCCGTGCACGTGCTCGTGGTTCCGTCCGGGAGATCCTGTCTGCTACGAACGGCGGTGATCCTTCCCGTGTAGTCCATGTAAACACTGGACGAGCCGGGCTTTTCGAAGATCGTGCCGCGGCCCTTGCAGTCGCTTTGGAGATCGAAGTTGCACGGATACTTCAGCGGATCAATCCACACCTCGTACGTGTACGGCAGCCTGCCCGTGAACGCGAACGTGTTGGGGAACGGGATGTCGACGCCGCCTCCATTGAGGTCCCCGTAGTTGTTGCTGAGCGTGCTGATCGCCGTGTCCGCATCGCCCGTGATCGCTCCCGGAACGCCGAGCAACGGGTACAGGCCCGGGGGGACCGCGAAGGCGCCTGGCTGGTTGACGTAGGTCGCGTCTCGCCCGCTCTTGATGTCGACGGCTCTCGTTCCGGTCGCCTCACCAAGTCGCCAGTACGACATGAGGTCCGGAGTCCCGAGGACGACGTCGCGATAGCCGGCTTGCGCGGGACTCGCAACGATGAAGGCTGCGGCCACGAACGCGGCCGCAGCGGCGAGGAGCTTCGGCGCGCGAGGAGCACCAATGGCAGACATGGCCGTCCCTTCCCGGGATCGCTTGACGAGGGCGTGCCGCGATCACCGGGCGCTGGGCAGCGGCATCGGTCGGGAGGCACAGAGCCGATCTGCATCGATCAGCCGGCGTGAACCTAAGCCTCCGCGGTCGGCCGGTCGATCCAACGAACGGCCAGAACCAGCGCGTTCTTACGCAAGCTCAGCTGCAACCGTGTCGGCAACGTGTCGGCAGCGTGACCACGCCGGGACCAACGCCGGCACCAACGCCGGCACCAACGCCGGGACTTCGAGTGAGGACTTTCTCTACGTCTTCAAGGCGCGGCCTTTGGCCG
>DASXRB010000121.1:0-3348 GCA_036506875.1 Kribbellaceae bacterium
CTCAGCCCCAACGCCCAGGCCAGCGACAGCCCGTCATGGACCCGGGTCGACCGGGGCGTCCTGCCGGGCCGGCCGGTGACGCAGATCGCGGTCGACCGGAGCAACTACCGGATCGCCTACGTCTCGTACGCCGGGTTCAACCAGGCCACCCCGCAGCGGCCCGGCCACGTGTTCCGGACCACCGACGGCGGCAAGTCCTGGACCAACGTCAGCGTCGGCCTGCCGGACAGCCCGGTGAACTCGATCATCCTCGACCCGTCGTACGCGAACACCCTGTACGCCGGCACCGATGTCGGCACGTTCGCGACGTACGACGGCGGCGCGCACTGGTACGCGCTCGGCTCGGGCATGCCGGACGTCAGCAGCTGGCAGCTCGACCTCGACCCGTCGCACCGGGTGCTCGCCGCCGGCACGCACGGCCGTGGCGCCTTCCGGCTCACCGACCCGTCGGCCGCGGTGCCGGCGCTGGTGCTGTCGAAGGCGGATGCGGGCGTGCCGGTCGGGCCGTCGAGCCGGCTCGACAAAACGATCACGCTGTCCAACGTCGGCAACGCCGACGCCACCGGCGTGAAGCTGACCGACCCGGTGCCGGCGAACACCACGTTCGCGGCGGCCGACAACGGCGGCACGAACGTCTCCGGTGTGGTCACCTGGACCGGCCTGACGATCCCGGCCGGCGGCTCCACGACCGTGCACCTCAGCGTGAACATCGCGTCCACGCTGAAGAACAAGGCGACCACGATCGTCAACGACGGGCTGCGCGCCACCTCGGCGCAGGGCCCGTTCACGACCGGTTCGCCGGTGGTCACCGCGATCGCGCCGGCCTACGCGGTCAGCGTCGCGCCCGCGTCGCAGACCGACGGCGGCCGGCCGGGCACGAGCGTCACCTACCCGCTGACGGTGAAGAACCTCGGCTTCACCACCGACAGCTACACGCTGTCGAGCAGCGGTGGGTCGTATGCCGTGAGCTTCTACGACGCGACCTGCACGACGCCGCAGGCGACGACGCCGAGCCTGGCGGCCGGCGCGCAGACCGCGGTGTGCGTCAAGGTGGCGATCCCCGCCGGGGCGACGGCGACGAGCACCGCGACGGTGACCGCTACCTCGGTCGGCAGCCCGGGTGTGTCCGCCTCCGCGACGGTGACCACGCTGGTGGTCACCAAGGACACGCTGCTGGTCGACGGAGACGGCAACGGTCCGGACGTCCAGTCCTACTACGCGGCCGCGCTGACCGCGGCCGGGGTCTCGTTCGACACCTGGGACCTGGCCGCCGACAGCAACCTGCCGCAGGGCTACCTGAACGCGCACCGGAACGCCGTGTGGTTCACCGGCAACGCGTACCCCGGCCCGATCCTGCCGTACGAGGCGAGGCTGCAGTCCTTCCTCGACGGCGGCGGCCGGCTGCTGATGTCCGGCCAGGACATCCTCGACCAGGCGGCGGGTACGACGGCGTTCGTGCACGACTACCTGCACATCACCTGGGACGGCACGGAGAACCAGAACGACAAGGCGACCACCGCCGTGCACGGCGTCCCCGGCAACCCGGTGACGGACGGCATCGGCACCGTGCCGATCGACCACAATGTGCTGGGTGCGGCCTTCGAGGACCGGATCACGCCGAACGGGACCGCGGTGCCGTCGTTCACCGACGACGCCGCGCAGCCGGACGCGCTCTCGTTCACCGGCACCTACAAGCTGGTCTTCCTGGCCTTCCCACTGGAGTCCTACGGCACCGCCACCGACAAGTCCAACCTGGTCACCAGGGCCATGACCTTCTTCGGCCCATGACCTGACCATCGGCGTCCGAAGGTGCCGCCCCACGGCGCACCTTCGGACGCCGCCAACCCTACCTACCTCTCCGTTCGTTCGTCGCGTCCAGCGGCACCTGTGGACACCGCCGTCCCCACCTCTCCGTTCGTTCGTCGCATGTCCGGGTGGCTGTGGACGAGCGGAGTACTACCAGCGTCGGGGCAGCCGCGGTACGACGCCGAGCTGGTCGCCGATCGCGAGCTCGAGGTCGGCCCGGCGACCCCACACATCGCCCCTGCGGACCGGCAGAACCGTCCAGCCGAGTTCGCGCAACTCGGCCAGGCGAGTATCGTCCCGCAGGCGTGCGGCCCGTCCGGAGTGCCACTGGTCGCTGTCGTACTCGAGACCGAGACGGCGACCGTCGGGGCATGGTTCGGCGAACCCGAGATCGAGCCGGTAGCGGCGGCCGTTGCCCTCGACGACGACCTGCGCCTCCGGGCGCGGAAAGCCGGCGTCCAGCACCCGCAGTCGCAGCCATGACTCGCCCGGCGACTCGGAGAGCGGCTCGGCATACGACGCCAGTTCGCGCGCCTGGACGATCCCGGGATGATGCTTGAAATCCTGAAGAGCCGCCAGCAGGGCGGTTCGCTGGACGAGTTCGGCCCGAAGCATCGCGTCGACGGACGACAAGGCGAATGGACGATCGAGGTGCCGGAGCAGATGTATCGCGGTCGCCAGCGGAGTGGTTACTCGCAGTCCGCGGTAGGGCATGACGTCCGACGCGCGCAGCGTCTGGCTGTGACCGGTGGTCAGGCTGACCCGGCTGGACCGTCGTTTCGGTGGTCGGACGGACTCGACGGCCGGGATCTCGGTATGTTCCCGCAGAGCGAGGGCATCGATTCCGTACAGCCATGCCGCTGTACGGCGGCAGATCACCGCGTCGGGCGGCGTGACCAGACACCGCTGCCGCGCGAAGCTCGAGGCAGTCTGGTGCCAGCGCATCGACGTATACGCCCTTGACCATGCGGCGGACAAGCCCGCCGTCGAGGAGCTTGCGGATGCGGTCATCGGTCCACCCAGCGGCCGTTGCCTCTGCCTTCGTGAACGGTCGGCCGTCGAAGTACATGAGGGGAATCGCGAGAGACATCGCACCAGAATCCAGCCTGGCGCGGCACCGGGTCGCGGCTTATCCACATGCAGCACGAGACGCGACCGACGACGGCAGAAGGAGCGCAGCCGTTGTCCACAGCATCTACGAGATGCGACGAACGAACGGGAGAGGGGGAGGGGAGGGGAGGGGGAGGCGGAGGGGCGGCGCGACCCGGCCGGACTACGAGGTCCGGCCGGACTACGAGGCCCGGCTGGACTACGAGGCCCGGCTGGACTACGAGACCCGGCTGGACTACGAGACCCGGCTGGACTACGAGAAGTCGGCCAGGGCGCGTTCGGCTTCGGCGAGCCAGGCCTGGCGGGCCTCGATCGCCTCGCGTGCCTCGGCCTCCTTGCGCGCGTCACCGCGCTCGGCGGCCTTGGCGGCCTTGGCCTCCAGGTCCGCGATCGACGACCGGAGCTGCTGCACGGTGGCCTCGGCGCGGGCCC
>DASXRB010000122.1:0-3387 GCA_036506875.1 Kribbellaceae bacterium
CGTGCCGCAGCACGTGGCAGTGGAACATGTACGGCGTGTCCGGGTCGGTGTAGTCGCCGAACGGCACGACCAGCTCGAACGGCCGGCCGGGCGGCAGGTAGACGGTGTCCTTCCAGCCACGCAGCTGCGGTGGCGGCGGCGCGCCGTCCACGCTGCGGACCTGGAACTGCACGTCGTGGATGTGGAAGCTGTGCGGCATTCCGTCCTCGTTGGTGACCCGCCAGACCTCGGTGATTCCCTTCTCCACGACGGCGTCGACCCGGCTCATGTTCATCTCCCTGCCGTTGATCGACGTGCCGGATAACCGGAAATCCCGCTGCACCGCGCGGGTCGACGGCCCCAGCACCGGTACGTCGACAAGCCGCTCGGGCACCGGCGGGCTGGGCGTGAGCGAGTCGGCGGCCCGCAGCTCCAGGATGTCGAAGGTGTCCGAGCCACCGGAGAACCGCCCGAACGGCGCCCCGAGCGGCGGTGGCCTGCTGCGCAGCACCGCTCGCTCACCGGCCCGCATCGTCACCACGATCTCGGCCCGCTCACCCGGCGAGAGCCTGACCCGGTCCGTCTCGTAGGGCGCCGCCAGCAGGCCGCCGTCGGTGCCGACCAGGGCGAACTCACGGTCGTCCACGAACCCGAAGTTGTAGACCCGCGCGTTCGACGCGTTGAGCAGCCGCAGCCGGACCCGCTCGGTGGTCACCGTGCGGTACGGCCCGACCGTGCCGTTGACGGCGATGGTCCTGCCGAGGATGCCCACGCCGCTGAGGAACGGCGCACTCTCGTCGACCCGCCGGCCGGCGAAGCGCTTGTCCTGGACGATGACGGGCAGGTCGTCGACGCCGTACTCATGCGGCAGGTCCAGCGCGTCCGCCTCCGGATCGTCGAGGATGAACATGCCCGCCAGGCCGCGATAGACGTGGCGCGCGGTCGCACCGTGCGGGTGCGGGTGATACCAGAGCGTCGCCGCCGGCTGGTCGATCGTCCAGCTCGGTGACCAGGTCTGACCGGGCTCGATGGGCTGGTGCGGGCCGCCGTCCATCCGCGCCGGCACGTGCATACCGTGCCAGTGGACCGAGGTCGTCTCGGACAGTCCGTTGTGGACGTTGATCCGTACCTGCTCGCCGCGCTCGGCGCGCAGGGTCGGCCCGAGGTAGGCGCCGTTGAACCCCCAGGTCTCGACCGGGCCATCGCCGAAGTCGTGCCGGCCGGTTCCGGCGCGCAGCTCGAACACGCGCTGGCCGCCGGCGTCGATCCGCGACGGGGCCAGCGGTGGGATCGCCAGCGGGTTGGCGAACTGCACCTCGCCGGCGGTGGAGAACGCGGTCCGGTTCCAGGCCCAGCCGACCAACGCCGCGCCGCCCCCGCACAGCAGCACGACCACAACCGTCGCTATCGCCAGTACGCGCCGGAAGAGTTGCACGTCGACCAGCTCCTTTCGGTTCGCGTAGAGCAGACTCTCTACCTGTAGCGTGTCTGCTTATTACGCGAAGTGTCGAGGGCCGCGAGGCGATCCCAGGGAAGAAGTCAGGGACATCCCTGACGGGCCTCGATGGAGCGCTCGGCATACTCGGGGCTGACCGCGCGGCCGGCGATCGGTGCTGCGCACGATGCGGAGGGTCACCGTGATCGACGCGTACCTCGCCGAGCTCGGCACCGCGCTGCGCGGGCCGCGGCGCGCCAAGGCGGACCTGCTCGCCGAGGCCCGGGACAGCCTCGCCGACGCCGCCGAGGCGCACGAGGCTCGGGGCATGGATCGCGTGGAGGCCGAGCGGGCGGCCGTGGCGGAGTTCGGCGATCTCCAGGAGGTCGCGCCCGGTTACCAGTCCGAGCTGGGCCTCGCCCAGGCCCGCCGAACCGGCCTGTTGGTCTTCTTCCTCCTGATCTCTCAGCCGTTCGTCTGGAACGTTGCCTGGCCGGCGATCTCCGGCCGATCGCCGGACGGCGGCGAGGCGGCCGCGGTGGCGCTCGACTCGGCGCTGGAGTGGGTTGGCGGGCTGACCATGGTCGCGGCGCTGCTCATGGCCGCCGCGTGCGGCATCGGTGTCCGGTATCTCGGCGTCCGTCGCGGGGTAACGAGGGCGACTGGTGTTCTCGTGCTGACGGCCTCGACCGTGATCGGCGGTGCCGGGTTGCTGCTCACCGCCATGAACGCCGACGCCGGCACGCCGGCCGCGGCGTTGGCGCTGGCCTGGACGACGGCGTTCGTGGTCGTGCCGTTCGGATACGCCGCGTTGAGCGCCCGCCGCTGCCTGGCGGCTGCCTGGTACGACCTGCCCCCGTCGGCCGACGGGGCGTCAGGCGTGCCGGGGTAACGGGTGGAGGATGCCGTCGATGACGGCGGCAAAGTCGCGCCACTCGGATCGCCCGGCGGCGAGCGCCCTGCGGCCCGCCGCATTGAGCTGGTAGGTGCGGCGCTTGCGGCCGCCGACGGTACTCCACTCGCTGCGCAGGTAGCCGGCACGTTCGAGCCGGCGCAGCGCGGGATAGAGCGTGCCTGTCGGCAGGTCGAGCGCACCGCCGCTGCGCTGCTGCAAGGCCTCCATGATCGCGTAACCGTGCAGGGGCTCGGGCTCGACGACGGCGAGGATCAACGCGTCGAGATGCCCGCGCAGCGCATCCGGCTTCACGTAGGCAGTCTACACATCAGGCGCCTCGCCTTCTTCACGATGACGTGACCGGCAACGGTAGACCGGCCCCCGGCATCTCCGGCTAGGCCAGCAGCCAGCCGTACTCCTCGGCGAGGCGGACGGCCTCCGCGCGGGTGCGCGCCCCGGTCTTGCCGATCGCGGCCGACAGGTGGTTGCGGACCGTGCCCTGCGACAGGTGCAGCTGCCGGGCGATGTCCGAGACGGTCCCGCCGTCCCGGGCCACGCGGAGCACGTCGGCCTCGCGTTCGGTCAGGGGCGAGTCGCCGAGGGCCAGGGAGTCGGCGGCGAGCGCCGGATCGACGACCCGCAGGCCCTGGTGCACCCGGCGGACCGCGTCGGCGAGCAGCCTGGCCGGCGTGTCCTTGACCACGAAGCCGCTGGCCCCGGCCGCCATCGCCTGCCGCAGGTAGCCCGCCCGGCCGAACGTGGTGACCATGAGCACGCGGCAGGCCGGCGCCTGTTCGGCGAGCTGCCGGGCGGCGGCCACCCCGTCCATCCCGGGCATCTCGATGTCGAGCAGCGCCACGTCCACGGCGTGCGCGCGGACCGCGTCGAGCACCCGGTCGCCGCGCTCGACCTCGGCCACGACGGTGAGGTCGCTCTCCAGCTCCAGCAGGGCCGCCATCGCGCCGCGCACGAGCGCCTGATCGTCGGCGAGCAGCAGCCGGATCATGACGGCGCCTCGACGAGGACGCGGAAGCCCGGCGCGTCGGCGCGGTCACCCACCGACAGCCGGGCGCCGAGG
>DASXRB010000123.1:0-8003 GCA_036506875.1 Kribbellaceae bacterium
GCCAGCACGTCCAGGCCGGGCTCGTCGACGCCCAGCTCGGCGAGCATCGCGCGGGCCTCGTCCTCGTCGTCGAGCTCGACCAGCTCAGCCTCGAACTTGGCGTCCAGGAAGATCGCCTCGGCCGGCGCGACGAGCTCGCGCATCTTCGCCTTCAGGTCCTCGTCGGCCAGCTCGTCCGCGTCGCAATTGAAGACGTACAGGTAGGGCTTCGCGGTGAGCAGCATCAGCTCACGCAGCGGCGACCGGTCGATCGACGTCGAGTGGATCGGGGTGCCCGCCTCGAGCGCCTTCTGGGCCTCGCGGACCGCCTCCAGGACCGGGACGTTCTCCTTCTTGACCCGCGCCTCCTTCTCCAGCCGCGGCAGCGCCTTCTCGACGGTCTGCAGGTCGGCGAGGATCAGCTCGGTCTGGATCGTGGAGATGTCGTCGGCCGGGGAGACCTTGCCGTCGACGTGCGTGACGTCCTCGTCGCGGAAGACCCGGGTGATCTGGCAGATCGCGTCGGACTCGCGGATGTGCGACAGGAACTTGTTGCCCAGGCCCTCGCCCTTCGACGCGCCGCGCACGATGCCGGCGATGTCGACGAACTGCACGGTGGCGGGCAGCTGCCGCTCGGAGCCGAAGATCTCGGCGAGCCTGGCCAGCCGCGGGTCCGGTACGCCGACGACCCCGACGTTCGGCTCGATCGTCGCGAACGGGTAGTTCGCCGCGAGCACGTCGTTCTTGGTCAGCGCGTTGAAGAGGGTCGACTTGCCCGCGTTCGGCAGGCCGACGATTCCGATGGTGAGTGCCACGGGCGACAAGGGTACGCCGAGACACCGCGCCGTCCCGAATCGCCGGTCAGCCCGCGGCCCCCGGATCACCGTTCCGCACGACGAACGCGTCCATCTCCACGCCGTACCAGCGGGTCGTGCTGCCGAGCGGGCGCATGCCGAGCCGCCGGCAGACCGCCGCCGACGGGTCGTTGCCGGGCAGCACCACCGCGTAGATCTCGTCCAGCCCGGCCGCCCAGCCGCGGTCGAGGGCCCCGCGCGCCGCCTCGGTCGCCAGACGGCGGCCCCAGGCGTCGGGGTGGAAGTGCCAGCCGACCTCGACCTCGCCGTCCACATTGGGCAGCGGGACGAGCAGCACGGTGCCCGCCACGACGCCGGTGGCGCACTCCTCGACCGCCCAGACGCCGTACGACGGGTCCGCGCTGCGCTCCCGCCACCGGGCGATAGCGGCCGAGGCGGCGGCCCGGTCCGGCATCACCTTCGGCTCCGCGCCGAGCCAGCGCGACACCTCCCAGCGGCGGTAGATGTCGAACACCCGGTCGCCGTCGGACTCGTCCCAGTCGCGGACGACGAGCCGCTCGGTTTCGAACACCACGCGCGGTTCCATCCGTCCTCCGCTGCTGTGAGGTCCGGAACAGTCTGTCAGCGCGCGAGCACCTCCTGGGCCGCGCGCTTCCCGGCCCGCACCGCACCGTCCATGAAACCGGCCCAGTACGTCGAGGTTTCGCTGCCGGCCCAGTGCACCCGGCCGAACGGCCGCCGGATCTGGTCGCCGAAGGCCGTGATCGTCCCGGTCCCGGCGCTCGCGATCGGCGACCCGAGCGTCCAGCGCTCGTGCGTCCAGTCCTGCTCGACGTACTCGACCGGCGTCAGCGCCTGCGGCCCGAACAGCCGAGCGAACCCGGCCAGCACGGCGTCACGCCGCTGCGCGAACGGCATCGTCCCGTACCGCCGCCAGGTCGAGCCGCCGACGAACGCCAGCAGCACCCCGACCGACGCGTCCGGCGGGCTGTTGTCGAAGCTCACCCGCACCGCGCCGCTGTCGGCCAGGCCCATGCCGGACAACCCGGCGGCCCGCCAGAACGGTGTCGGGTAGACCGCGTCGCATTTCATCAGCGTGCCCATCGCCATCCGCTGCATCAGCTGCATCCGCTCCGGCGGCAGCAGCGGCGCCCACTCGATGCCGGCCACCAGCGGCGGCGGTACGGCGACCACCACGTACGACGCCGTGACATCACCGCGGTCGCTGCGCACGACGACCCCGTCCGCGGTCTGGTCGATCCGTCGTACCGGTGCCGACAAGGCGACGAGGTCGCCGAGCCGCGCGGCCAGCCTCAGCGGGATCTGCTGCGAGCCGCCGACGAAGCGCGAGTCCTGCGCGCCGTCCGCGGTGCCGGCCGAGCGTTCGAAGGTGCCGGGGTCGGTCTCGTTGCCGGCGGTGGCGATGTACCAGAGCAGGAACAGCAGTGACAGTTCGCGGGCGTCGGTGCCGAAGCTCGGCTGCAGGTAGCTGAGCAGCAGGTTCGCGGTCGCCGGGTTGACCGTGTGCGCGTGCACCCAGTCGTGCACGGAGGTGGCGTCCCACTCGGCGGCCCGGGGCGCGTTCCACGGCGCGTCGACCGGGACGTCACGCGACATCTGGTCGATCAGCGTCTGCAGCAGTACGGCGTCGGCGAGGATCGCCGGGTCCGGCGGGATGGTGCCGGTGTACCGCAGGGTCAGGCCGTTGGCGGAGTAGACGTTCTGCCCGTCGACGTACTCCTTGAAGGTCTCGACCCCGAGCTCGGCGGCGAGCGCGAGCAGCTCGTCCTGCGTCGGGCCGGCGAAGGCCGCGCCGGACTCGACGACCGCGCCGCCGCTGAGCGTGTGGTTGAGGACGCGGCCGCCGACCCGGTCGCGGGCCTCCAGGACGAGCACGGAGCGGCCGGCGCGGGCGAGCTCGCGGGCGGCGACCAGGCCGGAGATACCGGCCCCGACGACGACCACATCCGTTGCCTTGGGCAATATCCCCGTCCGGCCCTCGAAGGGCGCGGCGGCTGCCGTGAGGGATCCGGTCGTGAGCAGGTTGCCGCCGGCGGCCACGCCACCGCCGAGCAGTGCACGTCTGCCGATCCTCATCGCGCCGTCCTCTCGGCCTCGGGGCGCAACCCGCGCAGCTGCCGGGCGACGGCGGCGGCGATCCGCCTGGCGTCGATGGCGATCTCGCGGAACATCCCGCTCGGCGGGTTGGTGAAGCCGATGAAGTACAGCCCCGGCGCCTCGCGCAGCGTCCGGCCGCCGTGCGTGCGCGGCACCCCGGACGCGTCCAGCACGCCGAGGTCGCCGATGATCGGCTCCAGCCCGCGCCGGTAGCCGGCGGCGACGATCACGACGTCGGGCTCGATCGCGGACCCGTCGGCGAGCAGCACCTCGGGCCCGTCGAGACCGTTGACCGCGGCAACCGGTTCGACCGTGCCCGCCCGGACCGCGTCGACCAGCCCGACGTCCAGGATCGGGATCTCCCCGCGCCGCGCGCGGGTGTAGAGCCCC
Source organism: Kribbellaceae bacterium (assembly GCA_036506875.1). GTDB lineage: Bacteria > Actinomycetota > Actinomycetes > Propionibacteriales > Kribbellaceae > DASRHY01. The sequence continues at coordinate 3,303 of DASXRB010000123.1, forward strand.
TTGCCCGGATCGGGCAGCCCACAGGCGCTCAGGTCCGGCACCGACAGCTTCCGCACCGGCTCGGCCAGGAAGTCCGCGACCGCCGTCGGCACCCGCCGTACCAGCACTCCGGTCAGCTGCGACGGGACGCCCACCAGGGCCCGGCGCAGGATGTACGGCGGCCGCCGCACCGCCAGCCGCACCCGGGCGGCACCGTGCTCCACCAGGTCCACCGCGATCTCCGCGCCGGTGTTGCCCGGCCCGACCACGAGCACGTCACGACCTTGGTACGACGACCCGTTGCGGTACTGCCTGGCGTGCAGCAGCTCGCCGGTGAACCCGTCCCGGCCCGGCCAGTCCGGCAGCACCGGGGTGTGGTTGAACCCGGTCGCCACCACGACCGCCGCGGCCCGGACATCGCCGGCCGCCGACCGCAGCCGCCACGCGTCACCGTCCCGCTCGACCCGGTCGACCTCGACCCCCGTGCGGACGTCGAGCCGGTGGTGCGCGGCGTACGCCTCGAGATAGCGCACGACCCCGTCGCGCGACACCCACGGGCCCTCCGACCGCGGTATCCGGTAGCCGGGCAGGTGCGACAGCCACCGCACCGTGTGCAGGTGCAGCCGGTCGTAGTGCGTCCGCCAGCTGGCCGCGAGGTCGCCGGACCGCTCCAGCACGGCCGCGCTCACACCCCGCCGGGCCAGCATCGCGGCGGCGGCCAGCCCGGCCGGCCCCGCACCGATCACCGCCACGTACGGCGTGTCGTCCACAGGCGTCATCGGCGAACCTCCCGCTGAAATATGAACAGAAGTCAGGTTCGGATCTTTATACAATCCCGTCATGGCGACCGCAAGGGATGACACCGGTACGACGACGAGCCGGCGCGCGCCGAGCCAGCGCCGCAGCCGCGAACGGGTGGAGAAGATCCTCGACGCGGCGGAGCGGATCATCGTCGAGGACGGCGCCGACGCCCTGACGACCCGGTCCTGCGCGGCCCGCGCCGGGGTCCCGGTGGCCTCGCTGTACCAGTACTTCGCCGACCGCGACGAGATCGTGCTGTCGCTGGTGCAGCGCGACATCGCCGAGATGGACGCCGCCGTCGCCGCGGCGCTCGGGCGGCTGCGGACGCTGACCGTGCGAAGCGTCATCGAGGCGACGATGCGCGCCTACGTCGAGGTCTACCACCGGCGGCCCGCGTTCGCGGTGGTCTGGTGGCGGGGCCGGACCAGCGCCGCGGTGTACGAGTTCGGCCGCGAGCACAACCGGCAGACCGCGAAGGCGCTGTACGACCTGGTGACCACGGCCGGGCTGATCCGCCCGGAGGTGGACCTGGTGATCGCCGAGCTGGCGGTCGAGGTGGGCGACCGGGTGTTCCAGCTCGCGTTCGAGGACGACCTGCGCGGCGACGAGCGACTCATTGCCGAGGGCATCGACCTGGTCTCGGCGTACATCGACCGCTTCGCCACCCCGGCCGGCCGCACCGGCGTCCCCGGTCCGGCCGCCACCGGCTAGGGCGTGTTGGTAAACCTGCCCTAGAACCCGCACCGAACCAACCGCGCTCGCCGGGCGTCGTACCCCTCGGGGCCTTGACAGGAAGGATACGCCGGCGTGCGGTTCGCGGTCGCGCAGCTGGTCCGGTTCGCGTGGCTCGAGGCGCTGTCGTGCCTGTTCCCGTTCGCGCTGTTCGCCGGGCTCGCCGTCTCGCAGGTGGTGCCGTTGCCGATGGCCCGGTACGACGCGTTGCTGGTCTACTGCCTGGTGCTCACGTTCGGGTTCCGGGCGCTGCGGCTGGAGACGTGGCGCGAGGTCGCGGTCATCTTCGGCTTCCACCTGGTCGGGCTCGGGCTGGAGCTGTTCAAGGTGCGGCACGGGTCGTGGACCTACCCCGGTCCCGCGGTGACGCGGGTGGGCGGGGTGCCGTTGTTCGCCGGGTTCATGTACGCCGCGGTGGGCAGCTACATCTGCCAGGCGTGGCGGCGGCTCGACCTACGGGTCAGCGGGTACCGCCCGGTGCTGACGACGGTGTGCGCGGTGCTGATCTACGCGAACTTCTACACCCACCACTGGATCGCGGACCTGCGGGTGCCGATCGCCGTACTGCTGCTGGTCGTGCTGCGGCGGACCTGGGTGTTCTACAGCGTCGGCTCGAAGCGGTATCGCATGCCGCTGGCGCTGTCGTTCGCGCTGATCGGGTTCTTCCTGTGGCTGGCCGAGAACGCGGGCACCTTCCTGGACGCGTGGAACTACCCGGACCAGACGAGCGTGTGGACGCTGGTGCACCCGGCGAAGTTCGGCGCCTGGTCGCTGCTGGTCAGCATGAGCTTCGTACTCGTTGCCACGGTCAAGGGCCTGGAGGGCCGGCTGTACCACCGCGGCGCGCCGGCGTCTGTGATCTCCCCGAAAGCCACTGTGATCGAGCCGCAACCTGCCGCCGCGAACCCACCTGACGGTTGCGTCGTCAACATCGCGACAACACCGACACTCGGGGGCACACCATGGCACGCGGGATCCACACACTCGTCGTCTTCGGACTGGTCGCGGGAGTAGCGCTCGGCACGATGGCCGCGGCGCGGTCGCGGATGGAGGCCGAGGCCGCTCCGATATCCGGCGCCGCGCACGCCGCCGCGCCGGCCCCGGCCGCCGGCACACCGGCGCCCGGCACACCGGCGCCCAGCACTCCGGCGCCCAGCAACGACCCGAGCACGCAGCCCAGCACAAAGCCGAGCACCGAGCCGAGCACCGAGCCGAGCATGCGTCCGCCGAGCGACGAGCCGACGCGCACCGGCAAGGTCGTCTACCTGACGTTCGACGACGGGCCGGACCCGCGCTGGACGCCGCAGGTCCTCGACCTGCTCCAGCGGTACGACGCCAGCGCGACGTTCTTCATGCTCGGCGACGAGGTCGATGCCCACCCTGGGCTCGTACGACAGGTCCGGGACGCCGGTCATGCCATCGGAAACCACTCCGTGGACCACAAGGACCTGACGAAGGTGTCGGCGGCCCGGCTGCGTGCGGAGATCGCCGGCGGGCCTGCGTCACGCTGCTTCCGGCCGCCGTACGGCGCGACCAACGCGCGGGTGCGCGCCGCGATCCGGGCGGCGGGCCTGCGGCAGGTGCTGTGGGACGTCGACCCGGACGACTGGCAGCGCCCGGGCGCACCGGTGATCGCGTCCCGCATCCTGACCCACGTGCACAACGGTGACGTGGTGCTGATGCACGACGGCGGCGGCGACCGCTCCCAGAGCGTCGCGGCACTGGCGCGGGTGCTCGACACGCTCTCCGCGCGCGGCTACTCCTTCCGGTCCTTGCCGTGTTGATGCGCGGCGGATGTCGGTGGCGGCCGTCAGGATCGGAGCATGAACGGTACGACGGTGCTGGTGCTGCTGGCCGGGCTGGTTCTGGGTGCGGTGCTCGGCGCGCTGTGGGCGCGCGGGCGCGGCGCGGCAGACCTGGCCCGGACGACCGCCGAGCGCGATGCCGCCCAGGACCGGCTGGTCGAGCTCTCCGGCAGGCGTGACGAGCTCACCGGTCCGGCCGTGGTCAAGGACAGCCTGGACCGGCTGCACGAGCAGCTGCGCCGGCTGGAGCGCAACGGCGCGGCGTGGCAGAGCCAGCTGCGCCAGCAGGTCGACGACGTCCGGCTGAGCGGTGAGGCGCTGCGCCGCGAGACCGCGGCGCTGTCGACCGCGCTGCGCAAGCCGCAGGTGCGCGGCCGGTGGGGTGAGCTGCACCTGCGCCGCACCGTCGAGCTGGCCGGGATGGTGCAGCACTGCGACTTCACCGAGCAGACCTCGACGGCCGCGGACGACGGCGTGCTGCGACCCGACCTGGTCGTGAAGCTTGCCGAGGGCAAGCACCTGGTCGTGGACTCGAAGGTGCCGCTGGCCGCGTTCCTGGAGGCGGCGGAGACCGACGACGAGGTGTACCGGGCGGCTCGGCTGCGGGCGCACGCGCGGCAGCTGCGCACGCACGTGGACCAGCTGGCGTCGAAGGCGTACTGGACGCGGCTGCCGTCCACACCGGAGTTCGTGGTGCTGTTCGTGCCGGGCGAGTCGTTCCTGTCCGCGGCGCTGGACGTCGAGCCCTCGCTGCTGGAGTACGCGGCCGAGCGCAAGGTGCTGCTCGCGACCCCGACCACGCTGATCGCGACGCTGCGGGCGGCGGCCTACGCGTGGAACCAGTCGGCGCTGACCGACTCAGCGCGGGAGGTGTTCGAGCTCGGCCGCGAGCTGTACGACCGGCTCGGCACCCTCGGCGACCACGTCAGCCGCCTGGGGCGCTCGCTGACCTCGGCGGTCGACGCCTACAACCGCACCGTCGGCTCGATCGAGAGTCGCGTCTTCACGACTGCCCGCCGGCTGCGCGACCTCCACGTCACCCAGTCCGAGCTGGCCGCGATGGAGGCCATCGAAGCCTCCGTCCGCCCGCTCACCGCGCCGGAACTCCTCGCCGCCGACGACGAGCCCGACGCCCGCCGCTGGTCAGCCGGCTGACTCACCTTTCCAATCATCGGGCCCTTGTGACCCGGCGTGTCGCCGTTCGTCGGGCCCTTCTGACCGTCTCGGGGCGGGCGGGCCGTCACGGACTCGGTAGGTTGCGACCCGCCGAACGCGAACGACCCGCCGACCGAACACCCCGGCCGGCGGGTCCACTGGTTCACCGCCAAGAGCCGGGCTCACCTGAGGTGGCCACAAGGGCCCGACGAGCGGCGACACGCCGGGT
>DASXRB010000124.1:0-5351 GCA_036506875.1 Kribbellaceae bacterium
AGGAGTCCGGTGTGCTGCTGGCCGGGCCGTCGGCGGACTCGGTCGTGGCCGACACGACGGGCGCCGACTGGGAGGCCGATCGGGTCGCGCTGGAGGACCGGTCGCTGTCGTTCGCGGACTTCCTGCACGGGCGCGGGCTGGTACTGCGCGCGGACCTGCTGGGGCCGTGGGCGCACTGGATCACGCCCGAGTTCGAGCCGCGCCGGTACGACACCCGGTTCTTCCTCGCCGCGCTGCCGTCGGGGCAGAAGACGCGGGACGTGTCGGGGGAGTCCGACCAGGTCGCCTGGCTGCCGCCGGGCGAGGCCGTCCGGCTGGTGGACGCGGGCGAGCTGGACGTGCTGCCGCCGACGTACCTGTCCTGCGCCGAGCTCGCGTCGTACACCTCCGTCGCCACCGCCCTGGACGCCGCCCGCGACCGCGTCGTGACCCCGATCCTCCCGAAGCTCCGCGTCTCCGACGGCCAGGCCTACCTGGAGGGCCCATGACGGTCGACGTGGTGACCGATCGGGCGACGCGGGTGCTGGCGCCGAACCCCGGGCCGATGACGCTCGACGGCACCAACACGTGGATCCTGCGCGCGCCCGGTGCGTCGTCGGTGGTGGTCATCGACCCCGGCCCGCTCGACGAGGCGCACCTGCGGCGGGTGCTCGACGTCGTCTCGTCGTACGACGCTGTGGTGGCGGAGGTGCTGCTGACCCACGGCCACGCGGACCACGCCGAGGGGGCATCGCGGTTCGCGAATGAGGCGCGGTGCGGCGTGCGGGCGCTGGACCCGGCGCACCGGCTCGGGTCCGAGGGCCTGGCCGACGGCGACGTGGTCACGGTCGGCGACCTGCGCATCGACGTCCTCGGCACACCGGGACACACCTCGGACTCGCTGTCGTTCTGGCTCCCGGACGAGTCGTCGCTGCTCACGGGCGACACGGTGCTCGGCCGCGGTACGTCCGTGGTCGCGCACCCGGACGGCTCCCTCGGCGCCTACCTCGGCTCGCTGCGCCGCCTGCACACCCTCGCGTCGTCGGTCGGCGTGTCCACCGTCCTCCCCGGCCACGGCCCCGTCATCTCCGACGCGCTGGCCGTACTGTCCTACTACCTCCAGCACCGCGCCGAACGCCTCGACCAGGTCCGCGCCGCCCTGGCCGCCGGCGCCCGCACCCCCCGCGAGGTCGTCGAACGCGTCTACGCCGACGTAGACCCCATCCTCTGGCCCGCCGCCGAACTCTCCGTCCAAGCCCAACTCGACTACCTCGCGCAGAGCTGACGCGTCGGCTGGCCCACCACGCAATTCGCCTGGTTAACCCGGCCAATCGCGGGTTAGCCGCGGTCATAACCGGTGACAACCATCAGTTCGCCGGGTTAACCAGGCGAATTGCCAGGGCGGAGTGGGCGTTCCTGGCGCAGCGAGAGCGGGTCAGCCGGCTTGGCGGGCGGCGTCGGCGAGGGCGAACGCGCGGCGGATGCGGGCGGCGGTTCTCGCGGGTTGGGCCAGGTCGCTCCACACGACGCGGACGAACTGGTTGCCGAGCTCCCTGATGGCGTCCTCGCGCCACTTCTCCCGGATCACGATCTCTGAGGTGTTCCCGCCGTACTTCTGCATTCCGTCGAACTCCACCACGGTGTTGTAGGGCTCCGGGAAGTAGAAGTCGACGAAGGCGAACGGCTCACCGCCTTGACTCATCGGAGCCTGCAGGACCGGCGCCGGCAGCCCGTGTCGATCCATCAGGACACGGAGTCTCGACTCGCCGACCGAGCCCGCGCGCGCATCGCAGAAGTCGAGAACCTGTTTCGCAGCGGGGCTCCGTGGCCAGTGTTCGGCGTCGCACACTTCCGAACTGAGCGTCCTGCTCGTGGCGAGACCTGTGCGAAGCGCCTCGTCGGCAATCGCAAGCGCAGGCTCGAAGCCCGTCGTGCACGCGATCTCTACGATCGCACGCGCCGGAGCGACGATCTCCAGACCTTCCTTGAGCCAGATCGAGCCCGTCGGCAGCTGAGCTCGGTGTTGTACGACGTCGTCGACGACACGTCCACTGGCACAGTCGCGACGCGTGACATGTACCGACGCGAGATCGAGTCCCCATGTGGGCAGGCCATGAGCCACGACAGCGGACTGATGGCTCAGCACCACGTGGCCGTGAAACGCACGTGACGCGGCTATCATCCGCAGCCGGTGCAGTTGCCTGCCCTGCTCCCACGGCGTGGAGTTCTCGTCGATCACAGCCGCCGTGTACTGGCCGCGGCACAACCGTCGCCACCGCCGCGCGCGCACCTCGCGTCGTACCTGACTGAGGGTGTAGCCACACGACAGCGCGTCCTGATAGGAGAAGACCTCCCCTTGCCGGCTGGCCAGCTCGGCCAATTTCGCGTCCACGACTGGAAGCGTGCCGCTGAACGAGCACGAGCCACGGCTCGCCTCGCTCATCTGTGGACAACACCACCGACTCGATGCCGTGTGGATAGAAGCCGTCACCCTGCACTGCGCACCGAGCCCGCCGGTCGCACGCCGGGTTAACCCGCCGAACGGATGGTTTACACCTGTCCTGACCGGGGCGAACACGCAGTTGGCCGGGTTAACCAGGCGAATTGCCGGGCGGTTAGCGGGCTCGGCGTTGGAGGCGGTCTACGTCCAGGAGGACTACGGAGCGGGGTTCCAGGCGGACCCAGCCGCGGGAGGCGAAGTCGGCCAGGGCCTTGTTGACGGTTTCGCGGGAGGCGCCGACGAGCTGGGCGAGCTCTTCCTGGGTGAGGTCGTGGTGGACGTGGACGCCGTCGTCGGCGGTGCGGCCGAAGCGCTGGGCGAGGTCGAGCAGGGCCTTCGCGACCCGGCCCGGTACGTCGGAGAACACCAGGTCGGCCACCACGTCGGAGACCTTGCGCAGCCGGGAGGCGAGCTGGAGCAGCAGGCCGCGGGCGACCTCGGGGCGGCCGTGCAGCCAGCGCAGCATCTCGTCGTGGGTCAGCGACATCATCGTGGCGTCGGTCACCGCCGTCACCGTCGCGGACCGCGGGCCCGGGTCGAACAGGGACAGCTCGCCGAACATCTGGCCGGGGCCGAGCACCGCGATGAGGTTCTCCCGGCCGTCCGCGGACGTACGGCCCAGCTTGACCTTGCCCTCGATGACGACGAACAGGCGGTCACCGGAGTCGCCCTCGTGGAACAGGACCTGGCCGCGCCGCAGGCGGGTCTCGGTCATCGTCGCGGCGAGTGCGTCGGCGGCCTCATCGTCGAGAGCCTGGAACAACGGTGCTTGCCGGAGCACATTGACGTCCACGAAACCTGGCCTCCTCGGACCTTTCACCTCGGCGCCGTACAGGGCTTGACAACGGCGCCCTGGGCAACCGTAGCCCGTCCGCCTCCCGCCCCGCACGCTGGCGCCCCCGACGCGCTGCGGCCGCTCGCCCCCACTCACCCGCCGGGCCCGTCTTCGGGCCCGGCGGACGCGGCCTGCGGCACGCCCGGCCGTCGGTGGCGACTCGTCGACGCGGATCGGCGCGAGGCCGGCGAGCTGCCCGGGTACGACGGGCGCCGCGGCGGCGTCGTCCGGGACCGGCGACGGCAACGTGTCGCGGTCGAGCACCCCTCCGCGCGAAGCTCGTCACCACCGCCGGCACGACGGGCCGGGCAGCCGCAGTCAGGCGCGGCCCCCAGCCATCCGCCCATACGTCGCGTAGCCGAAAGGGCGCGCGTTGTAGCGGCGAGAAACCGAGCCGTGTGGGCATTGCAGAGCAGTCACGATGGCGCGTGGCCCGGGAACGTACGGGCGGCTGGATGGGGGACACTACGCTGTCGGCATGGCGAAGGACGTGACTCCACCGGTGCGCAAACGTCAATGGGAGTCCGAGACCCGCCAGGGTCTGGTGCGCAGGGCGCGCAAGATGGACCGGGTCCTCGCCGAGACCTATCCGGACGCGCACTGCGAGCTCGACTTCACCACCCCGCTGGAACTGCTGGTCGCGACCATCCTGTCCGCGCAGACCACGGACAAGCTGGTCAACACGGTGACGCCGACGCTGTTCGCGAAGTACCCGACCGCCGAGGCGTACGCGAGCGCGGACCGCGAGGAGATGGAGACGATCCTCAAGCCGACCGGGTTCTTCCGCGCCAAGACGAACAGCGTGATCAAGCTCGGCCAGGCGCTGTGCGACGACTTCGGTGGTGAGGTGCCGCCGCGGCTGGAGGACCTGGTCAAGCTGCCCGGCGTCGGGCGGAAAACCGCGAACGTTGTCCTGGGCAACGCTTTCGGCATCCCCGGGATCACCGTCGACACACACTTCGGCCGGCTGATCCGGCGGTTCGGCTGGACCGACGAGACCGACCCGGTCAAGGCCGAGCACATCATCGGCGAGCTGTTCCCGCGCAAGGACTGGACGATGCTGTCGCACCACCTGATCTGGCACGGCCGGCGGCGCTGCCACGCCAAGAAGCCGGCCTGCGGCGCGTGCCCGATCGCCCGCTGGTGCCCGTCGTACGGGATCGGGCCGACCGACCCGGAGCTGGCGCAGAAGCTCGTCAAGGACATCCCGTGAAGCGCTGTGCGCCCATTCTTCTCGCACTGACGCTGACCGCGTGCGGCGCGGCGCCCCAGTCCGCCCCGTCCCCGACCGCGTCCGGTGCCGGCGTGCTGCCGTGCACCGCGCCGGCGGCGAACGCCGCGCCGGTGGTCGGCGGGCTACCCGACGTGACGCTCGACTGCCTCGGCGACGGCCCGGCGGTCCGGCTGCGCGACCTGCGCGGTACGCCGCTGATCGTCAACGTCTGGGCCCAGTGGTGCGGCCCCTGCCGCGCCGAGGCGCCGTACCTCGCCGACCTGGCGAAACGCGCCACCGGCCACGGCGGCGAGCCCGCCATGCTCGGCATCGACTTCGCCGACCCGCGCCCCGACCTGGCCCGGCGGTTCGCCGTCCAGCAGGGCCTGGCCTACCCGCACCTGCGCGACCCCGACAAGCTCGTCGGCGTACCGCTCAAGCTGATCGGCCCGCCGGCCACCGTCTTCGTCGGCGCCGACGGCGTGATCAAGTACGTGCACCGCGGCCCGTTCACCTCGCAGCAGCAGTTCGACCAGATGGTGCGCGCGAAGCTCGGGATCGCGCCGTGACGTCGTACGACGTGAAGCTGCCGGACTGGCTGCGCCCACTCGCCGAGGCGAGCGAGAACGTCGATCCGATGAGCCTGTCGCGGTTCGTCCCGCCCGACGAGCCGGGGATCCGGCAGAGCGCCGTACTGATCCTGCTCGCGGAGGACTCAGCCGACAGCGAGGCCCGATCGCCCAGCCCGGACATCCTGCTGACCGAGCGGGCCTGGACGCTGCGGTCGCACGCCGGGCAGATGGCGTTCCAGGGCGGCCGGATGG
>DASXRB010000125.1:0-6490 GCA_036506875.1 Kribbellaceae bacterium
TCGACCAGATGGTGCGCGCGAAGCTCGGGATCGCGCCGTGACGTCGTACGACGTGAAGCTGCCGGACTGGCTGCGCCCGCTCGCCGAGGCGAGCGAGAACGTCGACCCGATGAGCCTGTCGCGGTTCGTGCCGCCCGACGAGCCGGGGATCCGGCAGAGCGCCGTACTGATCCTGCTCGCGGAGGACTCAGCCGACAGCGAGGCCCGGTCGCCCAGCCCGGACATCCTGCTGACCGAGCGGGCCTGGACGCTGCGGTCGCACGCCGGGCAGATGGCGTTCCCGGGCGGCCGGATGGACGACACCGACGACAGCGTGGTCGACGCGGCGCTGCGGGAGGCGCAGGAGGAGACCGGTCTGGACCCGGCCGGGGTGGACGTGTTCGCGGTCTGGCCGGCGCTGTGGGTGCCGGTCAGCAACTTCTCGGTCGCGCCGGTGCTGGGCTGGTGGCGCGAGCCGTCGCCGGTCGCGGTCGTGGACCCGGCCGAGGTCGCGTCGGTGCACCGGATCGCGATCGACGCGCTCACCGACCCGCGCAACCGGGCCACCTGCCTGCACCCGTCCGGTTTCACCGGGCCGGCTTTTCTGGTCCACGGGCTGTTCATCTGGGGCTTCACGGCCGGTCTGTTGGACAGAATGCTGTCCATGGCCGGATGGGCGAGGGACTGGGACAGGACGAGGGTGGTGCCGCTGCCTCAGCGTCTGGTCGACGCGGCCTGGCGGGACCGGGTGCCGCATTCGTCGGAGCTGCGGCGGCTGACGCGGATCGAGCATGACCTCGCCAGACCGGACGATGAAGCATGAGCAAGCTCGACATCGCACTGCTGATCGTCACCGGACTGGTGGCGATCTCCGGTTTCGTGGAAGGTTTCGTCCTCGGCGCCTGCGCCACGATCGGGCTGGTCGTCGGCTCGCTGATCGGCGTGTACGGCGTGCCGGCGTTGCTGGAGCACTTCGAGCCGAGCGTGTCGGTGTCGTTCGCGGCACTGGTGCTGCTGATCGTGCTGGCCGCGACCGGCCGGACCGTGGGCGCGTTCCTCGGCGCGAAGCTGCGCAACGCGATCTCCTGGCGGCCGGTGAAGGCGGTCGACGCGCTCGGCGGCGCGGCGCTCGCGGCCGCCTCGGTGCTGGTCGTCTCGTGGGTGCTCGGGGTCGCGGTCAGCGGCGCGCGGATCCCGTCGGTGACGGCGGCGGTGCGCGGGTCGAAGGTTCTCGCCAAGGTCGACCAGGTGCTCCCGGCCGACGCGGACCGGGCGCTGGGCGCGCTCAACGACGTCGTCAACACCGACCTGTTCCCGCGCTTCCTCGACCCGTTCGTGCCCGAGCGGATCCCGGAGGTCCGGCCGCCGGACACCGCCACCGGGCGGCTGCCGCAGGTGCGGGCGACGTACACCCGGGTCGCCAAGATCACCGGCGTCGCCTCCTGCAGCCGGGGCCTGGAGGGCTCCGGCTTCGTCTACGCCCCGCGCCGGGTGATGACCAACGCGCACGTGGTCGCCGGCGTGGACAACCCGAAGGTCGAGCTCAACGGCCAGCGGTACGACGCGACGGTGGTGCACTACGACCCGCAGGTCGACGTCGCCGTGCTGTACGTCCCGAAGCTGAACGCCACCCCGCTGGCCTTCGACCGCAGCGGCAAGGCGGAGGCGTCCGCGGTGGTGCTCGGGTTTCCGGAGAACGGGCCGTTCGACGCCGAGCCGGCCCGGATCCGGTCCGAGCAGCGGTTGCGCGGCCCGAACATCTACGGCAACCGCACCGTGACCCGGCAGGCCTTCTCGATCTGGGCTTCGGTGCGCCCGGGCAACTCAGGCGGCCCGCTGATCTCGGCCCGCGGCACGGTGTACGGCGTGGTCTTCGCGGCGTCGGTCGAGGACGACCGCACCGGCTACGTACTGACCGCCGCGCAGGTCGCCGAGGACGCCGCCGCGGGCGCCCACGCGACCGAGAGAGTCAGCACGGGCGACTGCACCTGATCCGTACAACCGTGGCGATGTACGACAACGCCGGCGATGTACGGATCGCTAGACCGTCGCCAGCCAGCTGAGCAGGACCTGGTTGAACAGGTCGGGGGTCTCCTCGTGCGGGAAGTGGCCCGCGGTGGTGAGGACGTCGTACCGGAAGGGGCCGGTGACGAGGCCGGGCGGGGGAAGGGTGCCGGGGCGCGTCGCGGTGTCGTGGGAGCCGTCGACCTGCAGGACCGGTACGGCGACCGGCTCGCGCATCCGGGCGGCGTAGCGGCGGCCGTCGGAGCGCAGCCGGGAGCGGACCAGCCAGCGGTGGTACTCCAGCGCGCAGTGCGGTGCCGGCCAGACCTGGAGCGCGGCGCGGTACCGGCGGCTCGCCTCGGCGTCGGGGAACCCGCCCGGACCGGACCAGGCTCGCAGCATCCGCTCGACAGCGGCGCCGTCGCGGGCGAGCAGATGCCGCTCGGGCACGATCGGCAGCTGGAACAGCCCGACCTGGCGCAGTGTCTCGAGCCGGTGCGTCGCCGGCCGGACCAGCTGCAGCGGGTGCGGCGCCGACACCGCCGCCAGCCCGCGGACCTCGCGCGGCGCGAGCACCGCCGTCGACCACGCGACGAACCCGCCCCAGCCGTGCCCGACCAGTACGGCGGACGTCTCGCCGAGCGAGCGGATCACCCCGGACACGTCCGCGGCCGCGGTGAACGGGTCGTACCCGCGCGGCGTCTTGTCGCTCGCGCCGTACCCACGCAGGTCCATCGCCACCGCCCGCCGCCCGGTCGCCGCGACCGCAGGCAGCTGGTGCCGCCACGCCCACCAGAACTCCGGGAACCCGTGCAGGAACAGCACCATCGGCCCCACGGCGCCGTCCCCCCGGCACTCGGCGACGTGGAACCGCGACCCGTTCGCCGACACCAGCGCGTGCGACCACGGGCCCCGCACCAGCAGGTCCGACACCCCGGCCGGACTCATCAGGCGGCGCTCCAGGGGGGAGGGGTCAGGACCGGCCGATCGCCTTCAGCGCCTCGACCGACTCCTTCGAGGTCTCGATCGCGCGCTTGGGGCCCTTCGCCTGCTTCACCAGCAGGATCCCCGACATGACAAGGGCGGCAGCGATCAGCAGGTAGGCGCCGGCCACGATCAGGAACGCGATCGCCGGGTGCAGCCCGGCCGCGACGAGGCCGTACCCGGCCGCGATGGACAGCAGGATGATCGCGAGCAGCACCAGGAACGCGGCACCGCCGAACATGCCCGCACCGGTGCCCGCGCGCATCGCGCTGGCCTTGAGCTCGGCCTGGGCGAGCTTGATCTCGCTGCGGACAAGGCTCGACAGGTCGCGACTGGCGGAGGCGACGAGCTGGCCGACCGTCGGTTCGCTGTCGTGCTGCCCGTTCGACATGGCGTTCCTTCCGCGCTGGTGGTCCTGCTGCTGAGACTACCCGCCACGAGCGTCGTACGACGTCCGCCGGCGTCTGGCGAACGCGAGCTGTGCGATCAGCAGCGCCACGGTGGACCCGATCCCCGCCAGCAGCCCGGCAACGATGCCGTAGGCAACGGAATCCCGGCCGAGCTCGCGCAGCGTCGACGCGCCGGCCGTCACCCCACGCCGCGATCATCAGGACCGCCATGAGTGCCCTGCGTCGGGAGGGTACACCGATGCGGCAGAATGTGGCCCGGAGCGCCGGGAAGTCTGGTCGGCACACGGTCCGCCAGCCGGTGGGCCGTTGGTACGACGACCCCGGGAGTCGCCGTGGCTCTGATCCTGGCCTTCGGCCTGGTGCTGCTGGTCAGCGTGTCGCTGTCCGGCCTCGCCGCCCGTACCGTCCTGTCGACCTCGCTGATGTTCCTGGTCGCCGGCGCCATGCTCGGCGAGGGCGGTTTCGGCCTGGTGTCGATCGACCCGGGCGGCGACCTGGTCGCGACCCTGGCCGACATCGCCCTGTTCACGGTGCTGTTCACCGACGGCCAGCGGGCCGGCCTGCCGGACCTGCGGGAGGGCTGGCGATTGTCCGGCCGTGCCCTCGGCCTCGGTATGCCGCTGGCGATGGTCGGCGTCGCGGTGCCGGCGCACTTCCTCTCCGGGCTGGACTGGCCGACCGCGTTCCTGGTCGGCGCGATCCTGTCGCCGACCGACCCGGTCTTCGCCTCCGCGATCGTCGGGCGCAGCGACGTTCCGCTGCGGCTGCGGCGGCTGCTCAACGTGGAGTCCGGCCTGAACGACGGGCTCGCGCTGCCGTTCGTGCTGGTGTTCCTCGCGACCGCGCTCGGCGACGAGTCCGAACCGGCCCGAATCGCGTGGGAGTTGCTGCTCGGGCTCGTGCTCGGCATCGTCGTGACGGCCGTGGTCGCGCTGGCCTGGCGGACCCGGCTGCTCACCGCCGAGCCGCGGCTGCAGGCGCTCGGTCCGTTCGCGATCGCGGTGTCGCTGTTCGCGATCTGCCACCTCACGCACGCCAACCCGTACCTGGCCGCGTTCGCGGCCGGGTCCACGCTGGCCACCGTCGACGAGGTCGCCGCCGAGCGGTTCGAGCCGTTCGGCGACCTGCTCTCGGAGGTGACGAAGTTCGCCGCGCTGCTGGTGTTCGGCGCGCTGATCACGCCCGGGCGGCTGTCGGCCCTCGGCGTCGGCGGCTGGGCGCTCGCGGTGCTGTCCATCCTGCTGGTCCGGCCCGCCGCGATGGCGATCTCGCTGCTGCGCACTCCGCTGAACCGGCGGGAACGCGCCGCGGCGGCGTGGTTCGGGCCGAAGGGGTTCGCGTCCGTGGTGTACGGGTTGCTGGTGCTGCAGGCCGGGCCGGCCGACGCCGACAAGGTCTTCGACCTGGTGGCCGTGACGATCGCACTGTCGATCGTGCTGCACTCGTCGACCGACGTCCCGGTCGCGCGGGCGCTGCGGGTCGAGCCGCCGGACGCCCTGCCCAGCGGTCGTGCTGACGACGAGCCGGACGATGAGGCCGGCGACGGCGCACCGGACAGTGCGAGGAACGCATGACACGACACCCCGCGGGCGTAGCCTCGAAGCGTGCACGGATCCGAGATGGCCGAGGAGTTCCCGGTGATCAGCCTGGACGCCGACGCCGCGGAGGCCGCCCGGCTGCTGGCCACACACCGGTTGCCGGGCCTGATCGTGACCGACGAACGCGGCCGCCCGGTCGCGATCCTGCCGGGATCGCAGGTGGTTCGCTTCCTGGTGCCGAAGTACGTCCAGGACGACCCGGCGCTGGCGCGCGTGGTCGACGAGTCACTGGCCGACCGGTTGGCCGACAAACTCGCCGGCACCACGGTCCGCAAGCTGCTCCCGGAACCACCGCCAGAGCTCCCCGTGGTGAAGGCGGACGACACCGTGCTGGAGATCGCCGCGCTGATGGCACGGCTGCGCTGCCCGCTGGTGGCGGTGGTCGACGGCGACCGGATCGTCGGGGCGATCACCGCGTCCCGGCTGCTGGAGCTGGCGGTCAAGCCGCAGTGAACCACGGAGGCGGCCGATGACGGCCGTTGCCGTGGTGGTCTTCGTGGCGGCGTACGTGCTGATCGCCACCGAGTGGATCCACCGGCTGGCGGCCACGCTCGGCGGTGCCGCGATCCTGCTGCTGCTCGGCGTCACCGACGCGGACCGGGCGTTCTACTCCTCCGAGACCGGGATCGACTGGGACGTCGTCTTCCTGCTGCTCGGGATGATGGTGATCGTCGGCGTCCTGCGTCGTACCGGGGTCTTCGAGTACGTCGCGATCTGGGCGGCCAAGCGCGCCAAGGGATCACCGGTGCGGGTCATGGTGCTGCTCACCCTGATCACGGCGGTGGCGTCCGCGTTGCTGGACAACGTCACCACGGTGCTGCTGATCGCGCCGGTGACGCTGCTGGTCTGCGACCGGCTGGACGTGGACCCGGTGCCGTTCCTGCTCGCCGAGGTGTTCGCGTCGAACATCGGCGGCACCGCGACCCTGATCGGCGACCCGCCGAACATCATCATCGCGAGCCGGTCGGGGCTGACGTTCAACGACTTCCTGCTGCACCTGACGCCGGTGATCGTCATCGAGATGGTGGTCTTCGTGCTGATCGTGCCGCGGCTGTTCCGCGGCGCCTTCGCGGTCGACCCCGAGCGCGTCGAGCGCGTGCTCTCGCTGAACGAGCGGGAGGCCATCGAGGACCACCGGCTGCTGGTCAAGTGCGGTGTCGTGCTGCTGCTGGTCTTCGCCGGGTTCGTGGGCCACTCGGCGTTCGGGCTGGAACCGTCGGTGGTGGCGCTGCTCGGCGCCGGCGCGCTGGTCGGGTGGACCAAGCTGACCCCGCGCGACTACATGGCCAGCGTCGAGTGGGAGACGCTGCTGTTCTTCGCCGGCTTGTTCGTGATGGTGGGCGCCCTGGTCGGCACCGGTGTCATCGATCACCTCGCGCACGCGCTCACGAAGGCCACCGCCGGCAACGCGCTGCTCGCGATGCTGGTCATCCTGGTCGGGTCGACGGTGGTGTCCGCGATCGTCAACAACATTCCGTACGTCGCCACCATGAGCCCGCTGGTGCTGTCGATGAC
>DASXRB010000126.1:0-2458 GCA_036506875.1 Kribbellaceae bacterium
GCCGCAACCTTGCTGGGCTGCAACGGTCACCCGGCCACGCAGTCGCCGAGCACCACCAGGCCCGCGGTCGTCACCGACGAGCACATTGCAGGGCCGCGCCTGCGTGACCTCACCATCAGCTCACCGGCGATCGGTCATCCGGTGCAGGTCCGGCTGCTCACCCCGGACGGCTGGGCGCAGCGCCGACCCGGCCAGCACTGGCCGGTGCTGTACCTGCTGCATGGCTGCTGCGACGACTACACCAGCTGGACCCGCGAGACCGACGTCGAGGACCTTCCCGCGCTGCGCCACGTCCTGGTCGTCATGCCCGACGGCGGCCGCGCCGGCTTCTACAGCGACTGGTCGAACAACGGCCGCGCTGGTCCACCGCGCTGGGAGACCTTCCACCTGCACGAGCTGCGCAGCCTGCTCGAGCAGCGGTACGGCGCCGGGCTACAACGCGCCATCGCCGGTCCGTCGATGGGCGGCTTCGGCGCCCTCTCGTACGCTGCCCGCAACCCCGGCCTATTCCGCGCCGCTGCCTCCTACAGCGGCATCGTCCACACCCGGCAGCAGCCGAACGGCACAGGCATCGTCCGCGGCGTGATCCAGCGCGAAGGCGGCAACCCGGACGACCTGTGGGGCGATCCCCAACAGCACGAGCAGATCTGGCGCCAGCACAACCCCTACGACCTGGCCGAACACCTGCGGCCGATCCCGGTGTTCGTCTCCGCCGGGGACGGTCGTCCGGGTCCGCTCGACCCGCCGGGCCTGACCGATGAGTACGGCGAGGGTGCACTGGTCGGTCAGTCCCGGGCCCTGGTGACCCGGCTGCGGCAGGCCGGTGTACACGTGCAGGCCGACCTGTACGGGCCGGGCCTGCACCGCTGGCCGTACTGGCAACGCGAACTCCACCGCTCCCTTCCCCTACTCCTCGGCCCGCTGACCCCCTGACGGACGAATCGCCATGGACAAGTCCGGTTCACCCCTCGGGCAAGCAGATCACGAGAATCTCTGTCCTGGTCAACCAGCGCCAGCGGAACACAGATGGCGAGTGGGTGGACGGCGAGCCGACCCGGCACGTCGTGCGGGCGTTCAAGACCCTGGCGGGGACTGTAACTCTTCGGTGTAACTCCTGAGGAATGAGGAGACACCAGTACCCGTGCCGCCCGGGCGACTGACGAGGCGGACACGGTCGCGCCGTCGGTGCGCAACTGGGTGATGGTGCGTTCTGTAGGGGGCAAGGGTGTTCGGGTCGGCGGGTGGGCATCGTTCGCCGAGGTCGGTGCCCTGTTCGGGATCGACTGCCGTGCACGACGCCTGTCGTGGGCTGACGCTAGGAACGAAGAAGCGGTCGCGTCGGTGACCGCTTACAGTCCGTGCCCGATCGTCCTGGCCTATGGTCCGGCTCGGCGTTCGGCCTCGATCTTGACGGCGTCGAGCGACGACGTCACGGTGGCCTCCCACTTGGCGGCAACGAGGTCGCCCCAGCGTCGGCCCAGGCCCCACAGGTCGGTTCCGAGTTCACCGGTGTAGGTGACCAGGGTGGTCTCGTCACGGCCGTGATCGCTGGTGAGCTGGAACGACTCGACGACGTACGGCACCGGGCCGCGGACCAGTCGGAAGTCGACCCGTTCGGGCCGGGTGAACCGAACCGTCTCCACGGTGGTCGCCCGCAGCCGGCCGCCGGCCAGTTCGAACAGCGGTGTGTAATGCGCGGCCAGCACCAGGTCGGTGCCGCGTTCCAGCACCCGCACATTCTCGCGCAGCGCGCGAGTGGTGCGGTCGGCGTACGGCGCCGCGATCACGTCGAACACCACCTCGCGCGATGCGGCGATCTCCGCCTCGAGTGGTCCGAGTGGCCGGGTCCGCCGGCCGATCCCCAGATCGACCGGGACTGCTCCGGTGACCAGGCCAAGGTAGCCGCCGGCGCCGGCCAGTAGCCCACCGGCCACGGCCGCCGACACGGCCGCCACCTGCCGTCGCGAGGTCACGATGCGCTCGGGGCGGTGAGCGTGTCGGCGAGCTCCTCGAGGTCGGGGACCTGGAGGTCGGGCGGCAGGAACGCTGTCGGGTACGGGGTCTTGCGCCGGTCGACCCAGATCCCGGTCAATCCTGCCCGGCGCGCCCCGTCGACATCCCAGGGGTGGACCGCGACCAGCGCCATCCGTTCCGGCTCGACGCGGCAGACGTCGGCGGCGTAGCGGTAGGCGTCGGGGTGCGGCTTCCACCGCCGCGGCACTTCGACGGACAGGCGGTGCTCGAGCAGCGGGAGCACGCCGGCCCGCTCGAGCATGCGGTCGGAGATCGCGGTCGCTCCGTTGGTGAAGGTGACCAGCCGGATGCCGGCGGCGTGGATGCGGTGCAACCCGGGTGAGACGTCGGGATGCGCGGGCAGCTCGGCCAAGCCGGCCAGCACCTGCTCGATCGCGCCCGGGACGTCGGCCTCGTCGACCCCCGCCGACGTGAGAAGCGCCCG
>DASXRB010000127.1:0-4253 GCA_036506875.1 Kribbellaceae bacterium
CTGCTCGGCGTCCACCTTCTCGACGGTCGCGTCGAACTCCTCGAGATAGGCATCCACCGCGAACAGCGCGGACTCAGCCAGCTCCCGCGGCGCGTTCTCCGGCACAGCCCGCCCAGGTACCGCCATCACGCCCTCCTCAACTCCACCACCCCCACGACCCTAGCCCCACGCGAAAGTACGGCGTCGGCGTCGGTGGAGGGGCGGACAGGCGTTCCGCCGGGACCGATGAGTTTTGCGGGTCGCGACTGTCTGTATGTGCGGAGGTGTGTCGGATGACGACGTACGCACAGGAGACCGACTTCACGGCGCTCACGGACCGGTACCGGCCGGAGCTGCTCGCGTTGTGCTACCGGATGCTCGGGTCGCTGCACGACGCGGAGGACCTGGTGCAGGAGACCTACCTGCGGGCCTGGCGCGCGTACGACGGGTTCGAGGGCCGGTCGTCGCTGCGGACCTGGCTGCACCGGATCGCGACGAACGTGTGCCTCACCGCGCTCGAGTCCCGCGCCCGGCGGCCACTCCCCTCCGCCCTCGGCGCACCGAGCGACGACCCGGAGCGGCCGGTGGTCGAGGCGTGGGAGGTGCCGTGGCTGCAGCCGATCCCGGACGCGGTGCTCGGCACCACGCCGGAGGACCCCGCGGCCGTCGTGACGTCCCGCGACAGTACCCGGCTGGCGCTGGTCGCGGCACTGCAGCACCTGCCGCCGCGGCAACGCGCCGTACTTATCCTGCGCGACGTGCTCGCCTGGCGCGCGGCCGAGGTCGCCGACCTGCTCGGCACCAGCGTCGCCGCGGTGAACAGCGCGCTGCAGCGGGCCCGGGCCCACGTCCAGGCGATCGCACCGACCCAGGACGACGTCGCGGAGCCGTCCGACCGGGCGCAGCGCGACCTGCTCGACCGGTACACGACGGCCTTCGAGAACAACGACGTGGACGCGCTGCTGGAACTGCTGACCGAGGACGCGGTCTGGGAGATGCCTCCGCACCTGGACTGGTTCCGCGGGTCGCGCGACATCGTGGCGCTGATCGAGGCGCAGTGCCCGGCGGGGCCCGGCGACGTACGCCTGATCCCGACCCGGGCGAACGGCCAGCCGGCCTTCGGCATCTACCTGCGCCGCGAGGGCGACCGCTTCGAGGCGTACCAGGTCCAGGTGCTGGAGCTCACCGCCGACCGCGTCAGCCACGTGGTCGCCTTCTTCGACACGACCCTGTTCCCCGCCTTCGACCTCCCGATGGCCCACCCGGCGCCGGGCGCAGCGGCGGTACGACGGGGAGCGGCGCGCGGATGAGCGACCTGACGGGGACGGGTACGACGACGAGCGGCGCGACCGGGTGCGGTCCGCCGGACGCGGGGCTGCCGGACGGCGTGGCGCTTCTCGAACGCGCGATCGGGTACGCCCTCGGCAGCCTGCAGGGCATCCGGCCGCCCGACCTGCGCCTGCCGACCCCCTGCGCCGGGTGGACGCTCGGCATGCTGCTGCGCCACGTGGTCGACTCCGTCGCCGCGCTGCAGGAGGCGGTCGACACCGCCGGCATCGCACCCGGTTCGGCCGAACCGCTCGGGGCCGCGCTGGACCCGGTCGGCTCGCTGCGGACGTCGACCGCGCGGCTGCTCGGCAGCTGGACGCGGCTGCCGGACGAGGACCGGCTGGTCGCGGTCGGCGGCTGCGCGATGACGACGAACCTGGTCGCCGCGACCGGCGCGGTCGAGCTCGCGGTGCACGGCTGGGACGTCGCCCGGGCGCGCGGCAAGCTGCGCCCGATCCCGTTCGACCTGGCGCTGGACCTGTACGTCGTGGCGCGGCGGCTGCCCGCCGATCGCGCGGGGCTCTTCGCGGAGCCGGTGCCGGTCCCGCCGTACGCGGGTCCGAGCGCGCGCCTGGTCGCCTACCTCGGCCGCAAGCCCTGACGCCCGCCAGCCGCGGTGTTGGCGGGATGGCTGCGCGTGCGTGTCCGATTCGTCCAAGACCGGCGTGGCCGCGCGCGGCTAGCGTCGGCGGTATGAAACCTGAGCTGAACCAGATCGGCATCGTCGTCGCCGACATGGCCAAGGCACTCGCCTTCTACCGCCGGCTCGGCCTCGACATCCCCGCCGATGCGGACACCGAACCCCACGTCGAGGTCAACCTCCCCGGCGGCCTGCGGCTGGCCTGGGACACGGTCGGGACCATCCAGTCGTTCGACCCCGGCTGGACCGCCCCCACCGGCAGTCCACGCGTCGGCCTCGCCTTCCGGTGCGCCGGCCCCGCGGAGGTCGACCGCGTCTACGCCGACCTCGTCGACGCCGGGTACGACGGCCACAAGGAACCCTGGGACGCCTTCTGGGGCCAGCGCTACGCCGTACTCCACGACCCCGACAACAACAGCGTCGAACTCTTCGCCCCCACCACCTGACCCCTGTCCCTCGAACGCCGCCGGCAGTTCGCCTGGTCAACCCGGCGAAGCGATTGTTGGCCCGGCGCACGACCGGGGCGAGCCCGGCCGGGGTCCCCGAGCGTGCTGGACGGCGACCGGCTGCAACTCGCCTGGTTGACCCGGCGAAGTGAGCGTTGGCCCGGCGCATAACCAGGGCGAACCCACAAGCCGGCGGGTCAACCAGGCGAATTGCTGCTGAGCTGGAGCGGTGCGGGAGCGCGGACTGTCGGCTGGCGGGCTTCGGCCGCGGGCCGGCGTGTGTGCAGTTGGCGCGTGTCAGCGGTTGGCAGCGACTGCGGCAGTGATGAGGTTGTGGAGGCGGGCTACGTCGGCGGGTGAGGTCAGGACGAGCTCGAGCCAGTCGCGGCGGGTGGGGGCGCGTCGTACGGCGGGGTCGTCGGCGAACCCGGGGGCCACGGTGGCCCAGCCGGATCTGGTGATGCGCAGGTCGACGCGGTCAGGGGCGTCGAAGTGCGCGATCTCGCGGCCGTCGAGGACGAGCGCGGGCTTGTCGGCGTGGCGGGAGCACCGTTCGACTGCGGGCCCGGCCGACAGCACCGCGTCGACCACCGCCTCCCAGACCTCGCTCGTGCCGGCCGCATCGCCACTCATTCGCAAGGGCCTCCGTTCATCCTCGCCGCGCCTCGCATCGCCGGGCAGAGCCGCCGGTTCGAGGAGCGTCGTCAGGGGCACACCGGCGAGGGACTTGACGTCGCGGGCGAGGTGGGACTGGTCGGCGTAGCCGCAGGTGGCGGCGACGGCGGCGTACGGGGCGCCGCGGCGGGCCAGGTCGAGGGCGCGCTGCAGGCGCAGGATCCGGGCGAGCAGCTTCGGGCCGTACCCGAACGCGGCCAGGCTGCGGCGGTGCAGCTGGCGTTCGCTGTACCCGGTCTCGGCGGCGACCGCGGCCACCGGCTCACCGTCCCGCAGCCGGTGGACCAGCTCGGTCATCGCCGGGTCCGGCGTCCGGTCCAGCCCGAGCGCGATCTCCTCCAGGACGACGCCTGGTGTGGCCGACGCGGCGACCCGGTCCGTGAGCCGGCGAACCGTTGCCCTCAGCCACAGCTCGGTGAGCGGGACGCGGCGGTCGCGCAGCTCCGCGGCCGGTACGCCGAGGATCGCGGCGCCGGTGCCCGGGGCGAACCGCAGGCCCGTGTACGACGTGGGTGGCCCGGCGGCGACGAAGGCCGTGGTGTCCGGTCCGGCGACGAGCAGGTCCGTACCGTTCCAGAGCAGGTCCAGGCAGCCGTCCGGCAGCACCCGGGCCGACTCGGTCACGCCGGGATCCAGCCGGTTCCGCCAGACGACCGCGCCCGGAAGCCGCGCCGGCCACTCGTCGTACATGCTCCGCAGTATTCCCGCCCGCACCGACACCCGCACCGCGATGCCGCCCAGCGGCGCCGAACGCTGTCGCCAGAGCTACTTCGTGGCGGGGAAGGTCTTGGTGATGGTGTTGCCCGGGTTTCCGGCCAGGTCGTACAGGCGGAAGGTGTACGAGACCGTGACCGTGCTGGCGTCGACCGAGAAGGCCGGGAACGAGCCGTTCCCGTTCACGGTCGAGCCCTGGTAGACGTTGCCCGGGTGTGGGCCGGTCTGCTCGGTCGCGGTCAGCGTCAGGGTGCCGTCACCCGCTACGAGGGAGACAGCTCCGCTGTCGCCAGAGACCTGGTCGGCGGTCGTTCCGGTGTTGTCGGTGTAGTTGTACTTCTTGTCCGAGCCGGACAACGTGCTGGTCGGGGCCGCGGTGTCCTTCGGGGTCGACCCGGTCCGGATCCCCGACGTGTTGCCGGCCTCGTCGGTCGCGGTGGCCTGGAGGCCGACCGTGCCGTCGGCCAGGG
>DASXRB010000128.1:0-1666 GCA_036506875.1 Kribbellaceae bacterium
GGCCTGTTCTCCTCCGCCGCGTACCTGGAGAGCGTGCGCAAGCTGCCGGTGGTCTCCCGCAAGGTGGACGAGGTCATCGAGCGGTCCGGGCTGAGTGAGCAGAGCCACTCCGGCAAGGACCTGATGACGCTGCTGGAGGCGTACCCCCGCGACGAGCTCTTCCAGATCACCACGAAGGAGCTGTACGACACGGCGATGGGCGTGCTGCGCCTCGGCGGGCGCCGCCAGCTCCGGCTCTTCGTCCGCCGGGACGTCTTCGGCCGGTTCATCTCCTGCCTCGTCTACCTGCCGCGCGACCGGTACACGACGCAGAACCGGGTGCGCATGCAGAACATCCTCATGGACGCGCTGCACGGCGTCGGCGTCGACTACACCACCCAGGTCAGCGAGTGGGTGCTCGCCCGGGTCAAGTTCATCGTCCGGACGGATCCGACCGCGCCGCTCGACGACATCGACGTCGGCGAGCTGCAGGCCCGGCTCGCGGACGCCACCCGCTCCTGGGACGACGACTTCGCCAACGAGATCCGCAAGGAGATCGGCGAGGACCAGGCGGGCGGGCTGCTCCGCCGGTACGGCAGCGCGTTCCCGGAGGCGTACAAGGCGGAGCACACCGCCGAGGAGGCCGTCCGCGACCTGGCCCGGATCGAGATGCTGGAGGAGCCCGGCCAGCTCGGCATGCACCTCTACCGCACCGACGACGGCGACCTGCGGTTCACCGTCTACCGGCTCGGCGAGGCGATGTCGCTCTCGGCGGTGCTCCCGGTCATGCAGTCGATGGGCGTCAGCGTCGTCGACGAGCGGCCGTACCAGGTGACCAGGGCGGACGGCCCGGTGACCTGGGTGTACGACTTCGGGCTGACCGCGCCGGAGTCCACGCTGAGCAGCGACGCCCAGCTGGACAAGGTCCACGGCGCGATGGAGAACGCGTTCGCGGCGTCCTGGCGCGGTGAGTGCGAGGTCGACGGGTTCAACGCGCTCGTGCTGCGGGCCGGCCTGGCCTGGGACGAGGTCACCGTGCTGCGCGCCTATGCGAAGTACCTGCGCCAGGCGGGCACGGTCTACAGCCAGGAGTACATGGAGCAAGCGCTCTGCGCCCACTCCGGGATCGCCCGGCAGCTCGTGGAGCTGTTCGTCGTCCGGTTCGACCCGACCTTCGCCGCCGGCGAGACGATCCGCCGGGAGCGTTCGGACGAGCTGGTGACCGCCCTCAACGCGGCGCTGGACGAGGTCCCGAGCCTGGACGAGGACCGCATCCTGCGCGGTTTCCTCACCCTGATCCTGGCCACCCTGCGCACGAACTTCTTCCAGCGCGGTCCGGACGGCCGGCACAAGCCGTACCTGTCGCTGAAGGTCGACCCGCAGGCGATCCCCGAGCTGCCGATGCCGCGCCCGAAGTTCGAGATCTTCGTCTACTCCCCCCGCACCGAGGGGGTGCACCTGCGGTTCGGGGCGGTGGCGCGCGGCGGGCTGCGCTGGTCCGACCGGCGTGAGGACTTCCGCACCGAGATCCTCGGCCTGGTCAAGGCGCAGATGGTGAAGAACACCGTCATCGTCCCGGTCGGGTCGAAGGGCGGGTTCGTGGTGAAGCAGCCGCCGGTCGACGGCGACCGGGACGCGGTGATCGCCGAGGGCATCGCCTGCTACCGGACGTTCATCTCCGGCCTCC
>DASXRB010000129.1:0-5420 GCA_036506875.1 Kribbellaceae bacterium
TCGAACAGCCCGACCATGTGGCCGGCCTCGATCTCCAGCACCTCCTGGATGTTGTTCTTGTAGACCGGCTCGATCGCGCGTCGCTTCCCGAGGAAGTGCATCCTGAGCACTGTGCCGCCGGCCGCGCCGCCGCCGTCGATCAGGACCAGCCGGTGTCGTTGCGGGTGGAAGTAGTACAGGCCCGGCTCGGCACCGGCCAGGCCGGCCAGCTCGACGTACAGCTGGGTGGCGTACAGCGACCCCGGCGAGGCGTAGGCGTACTTCGGCAGCAGCCGCTCGTGGCTGACGTGCGGCCCGAGGTTCCGCAGCACCTCACCCAGCCCGGCCAGCCCGAGCGAGCCCGGCTCGCACGGGTCCGCGGCCGGCACCGGGCGGCGCAGCAGCCGCAGGATGTCCTCCTCGGTGACCTCGCCGCCTTCGTAGAAGCGGTAGGTCTTGCGGGCGAACGCCAGCCGGCGCTGCGCCGCCGTCGCCTCCGCGCCGGGCAGGTCGAGCACCGGCCGGCCGGCGAGCTCGCCCTCGTCGCGCGAGCCCAGGTTCGACAGCTGCGCCCTGACCTGCAGCTTGCTCTGCTTGGACTGGTGGTGCGCGCCGTGGTTGCCCTGGTCCATCAGCGCCGCCTCGCGCGGGTCCAGCTCGATGAACGCGACCAGGTTCTGGAACCCGGTGCGGGCGTCGTCCCTCACCACCACCGCGGCGTTCTGGACCCAGTCGTGCGTCTCGATCGCCAGCCGGATCTCGTCCAGCTCCACCCGGAACCCGCGCAGCTTCACCTGGTTGTCGGTGCGGCCGGCGAACTGGACCGTGCCGTCGGAGTTCCACGAGGCCAGGTCACCGGTGCGGAACAGCTTCGGCCTGCTGCCGTCGGTGTCGAACGGATTGTCCACGAACCGCTCCGCGGTCAGCCCGGGCTGGTGCAGGTAGCCGCGCGCCAGCTGGATCCCGCCGATGTAGAGCTCACCGACCTCGCCGACGGCGACGGGCGCGCCGTCCTCGCCGAGGATGTGGTACTGCGTGTCCGCGACCGGGCGGCCGATCGACACGGCCTGCGGGCCGTCGGCGACGGCGTCCGGGTCGACGGTGAGGGCTGACGAGTTGATGGTGCACTCGGTCGGCCCGTACAGGTTGACCAGCTCGCAGTGCGGCAGCACCTGGAAGCAGTGCAGCGCGAGGTCGCGGGACAGGGCCTCACCGCCGCTGAAGATCCGGGTCAGCGTCGTACAGGCGGCGAACTCCTCGACGTCGAGCAACGCTTGCAGCAACGTGGGCACGCACTGCAGCGTGGTCACGTTGTGGTCGGCGATCGTCTCGGCCAGCCGCTCCGGCTCCCGGTAGACGCCCGGGCTGCCCATCACTACTGTGGCGCCGTACGCCGGGGCGAGGATCTCCCACTGCGCGGCGTCGAAGCTCATCGGCGTCTTCTGCAGCACGACGCTGCCCGGGCCGAGGCGGTACGCGTCCGCGAGCCACCGCAGCTGGCTGACCACGCTGCGGTGCTCGATCATCACGCCCTTCGGTTTCCCCGTGCTGCCGGAGGTGTAGATGACGTAGGCCAGGTGGTCCGGCCGCAGGTCGGGGCCGGCCCCGGCGTCCGCGGCCGGGATCTCGGCGAGGGTGACGATCGTGGCGCCGGCCGGCGTCATCGCCGCCAGCCGCCCGGCCAGGCCCGGCTGGCAGAAGAAGACCCGCGCGCGGCTCTCCCGGATCATGTAGCGCAGCCGCTCCTCCGGGTACTCCGGGGACAGCGGCAGGTAGGCACCACCGGCGCGCAGGATCCCCCACACGCCGACCATCAGGTCGAGCGAGGGCTCCACGAACAGCCCGACCGGGTCGTCGGGAGCCACCCCGAGCCGGCGCAGGTGCGCGGCCAGCGCGGCGCTGCGGTCCGCGAGGCCCGCGTAGCTGAGGCTCTCGCCGTCCTGCACGACCGCCATCGCGTCCGGCCGCTTCCGGACCTGTTCGTCGAACAGGTCCGGCAGGCAGGTGTTGCCTGGAGTGTCCTGTCGTCCGTCGGCGAGCCCCCTGATGCCCAAATCCCTCTCCCCTCAGCTCAACGCCCAACGGGCTTGAAACTAAGGAGGAGGGAGCAGGTTCCGCCACGCTTTCGATACAGCCTGAAACGATCGGCGGAGCAGTGGGATCAGAGCTTGTAGTCCTCCAGCAGACGCCGTCCGATGATCATCCGCTGGATATCCGCCGTTCCCTCGCCGATCAACAGCATCGGGGCCTCGCGGTACAGCCGCTCGATCTCGTACTCCTTGCTGAAGCCGTAGCCGCCGTGGATCCGGAACGAGTCCTCCACGACCTGGCAGCAGTACTCCGACGCGAGGTACTTCGCGACGCCGGCCTCGAAGTCGTTGCGGGAGCCGGAGTCCTTCTTCCGCGCCGCCTTCACCATCAGCTCGTGCGCGGCCTCGACCTTGACCGCCATGTCGGCCAGCCGGAACAGCACGGCCTGGTGATCGGCGATCTTCTTGCCGAAGGTCTCCCGCTGCTGGGCGTAGGAGATGCCGAGCTCGAACGCCCGCCGCGCCACACCGCAGCCGCGGGCGGCCACGTTGACCCGGCCGACCTCGACGCCGTCCATCATCTGGTAGAACCCACGCCCCGGCGCGCCGCCGAGGATCTGGTCCGCTCCGATCTCGAAGCCGTCGAAGACCAGCTCCGTGGTGTCGACGCCCTTGTAGCCCATCTTGTCGATCTTGCCCGGCACCGTCAGGCCCGGCTCGACCTCACCGAAGCCCACCGGCTTCTCGACCAGGAACGTCGTCATGTTGCGGTAGACCGAGTCCGCGCCCTCGTCGGTCTTCACCAGCACCGCGACCAGGTTCGACGAGCCGCCGTTGGTCAGCCACATCTTCTGCCCGTTGATCGTGTACGACGACCCGTCGGCGCTCTTCACGGCCTTGGTCTTGATCGCGGCCACGTCCGACCCGCAGCCCGGCTCCGACATGGAAAAGGCACCGCGAACGCTCCCCTCGGCCATCCGCGGCAGGTACTTCTGCTTCTGCTCGTCGGTGCCGTGCTGCAGCAGCATGTACGCCACGATGAAGTGCGTGTTGATGATCCCGGACACGCTCATCCAGCCGCGCGCGATCTCCTCGACGCACAGCGCGTACGTGAGCAGCGACTCGCCCAGGCCGCCGTACTCCTCGGGGATCATGAGCCCGAACAGCCCGAGCTCCTTGAGGCCCTCGACGATCTGCGTCGGGTACTCGTCCTTGTGCTCCAGCTCGGTGGCGACCGGCAGGATCTCGGCCTCGACGAACGCCCGGACCGTCTTGATGATCTCTTCCTGGACGTCGGTCAGACCTTCGGTCTGCTGCAACCTGCTCATCTACGGCCCTCTCCATGGACGCGGCTTACCACCGAGTATCGCGCTCCAAGTGTCCTGTCCGGCCCGGCCGGGACGCTGTGACCCTGGCCACCCGCGCACCGTTGTCTGCCTCACGTGCCGCCGGTCGTGCCGCTGCCGTCAGTTGTCGCCGGCGGGGAAGACCCGGTCCAGCCGGATGATCAGCGTCGCGATCTCCCGGGTCGGCTGCCAGCGGCCGTCCTCCTGCGCCGAGCGCAGCCGGTGCCAGGCGTCGCGGTACTTCTGGCGTGCCTTCTCGAAGTCGCCCGCCGCATAGGCCTCCGCCGCCGCGTCGACCTCGCGGGCCGCGTCGCGGGTCATCCGCCCGGTCCGGCCGCGGGTCTCGCGCAGCAGCCGGGCCAGCGTGTGCAGGTCGTCGACCGGGGTCGCCGCCGGACTGGCGGACGGCGTCGCCGACGGCGTCCTGCTCGGGGTCCTCGACGGCGTCGCCGACGGCTTCGGCTCGGCCGTCGTCTTGGTCGCCGCCGGTCCCGGCGTCGTGATGGCACCGGTGCCGCGGTCCGGCGAGCCCGAGAACAGGAAGATCACCACGGCCAGCACCGCCACCGCCGCGAGCGCGGCCAGCACCGGCAGCACCGGGAACCGCCGGCCGCCGTCCGGTTCGACGACCACCCCGTACGAGTGTTTGGGGCCGGGCGGACCGCCCGGCAAGGCGCCCGCCTGGTCCGGCGGCGGCTCGGCCGGGAGCGCGAGAACCTGGGTGTGCTGCGGCTGCGAACCGGTAGGCGCCGCGGCTGCGTTGAGCACGGCGAGCAGCGCGGCGGCCGAGGAGGGCCGGGCGGCCGGGTCCTTCGCCAGCAGCCGCATCACCGCGGCGGCCAGTCCGGGGGCCAGCTCGGGCCGCACGGTCCACAACGGTGCCGGATCGGCGTACAGGTGCTGGCGCAGCACCTCGTCGAGCGTGGCGCCGGTGAACGGCGGGGTCCCGGCGAGCAGCTCGTACAGCACACAGCCCAGCGCGTACCTGTCGCTGGCCGCGGTGGCCGGCTCGCCGCGCACCTGCTCGGGCGCGACGTACGCCGCGGTCCCGAGCAGCACCGGGGTGCCGCCCATGGTCGTCATCACCTGCGACCTCCCGGCCGCCTCGGAGATGCCGAAGTCGGTGATCTTCAGGACGCCGTCCGGGCCGAGCAGCAGGTTGCCCGGCTTCACGTCGCGGTGCACGATCCCGGCCGCGTGCGCCGCGTCGAGCGCCCGGGCCGCCTGGACCGCGATGTCGGCGACCAGGTCCGGCGACGGCAGGCCGTCGCTGCGCAGCAGCTGCGCGAGGTCCCGCCCGGGCACCAGCTCCATCACCAGGAAGACCACGTCCAGGGTGGTGCCCACGTCGTACGTGGTGACCACGTTGGGGTGCGAGAGCTTGGCGGCGGCGCGCGCCTCGGAGCGCAGCCGGTCGGCGGCGCCGACCCGGTCGTCCTCGAGCCTGCGCAGCATCTTGACCGCGACCAGGCGGTCGAGCTCGAGGTCCTGGGCGCGCCACACATCGCCGGCGCCGCCCTGCCCGAGCAGGCTCAGCAACCGGTATCGCCCCGCGAGCACCTGGCCTTCCACAACACCTCCCGCACACCGTCCGACGCGTGGTCAGACGGTCAGCCGGCCCCCATAGGTTTCCACCAGCCGGCCCAGCACCGTGCGGACGTCGGCGTCGCGCACGTCGGCCGGCACCTTCGGCAGGAAGTCGTCCCAGACCGCCATCATCGTGCCGCGCAGCTGCATCATGCCGTACGGCCGGGCGATGAAGAACACGTGCGCGTGCGCTCCACCGTCACCCCACTTGGACACGTGCACCCGGGCCACCTGCGGCAGCGCTTCGATCGCCGCGCCCAGCTTCACGCTGATCCGGCCGAACTCCGCGGCCAGCTCGTCGGGCAGCTCGGTGAAGTCGTAGTGATCGCGCGGGGCCAGCATCAGCACCAGCGGCGACCCGGACGGCTCCAGCGCGAAGATCCGCCAGTTGTCGTCCAGCCACTCCCCCTCGTCGCGCCGCGCGCAGCTGCCGCAGTCCTGCCCGTCCTCACCGAAGCGCTCTGGCTCGGTCTCGACC